>JAEZIV010000290.1 GCA_023436515.1 Bacillota bacterium | reverse complement strand
AGCTTTTATATAATATCACGCCTTTTTGTCTTTGTCAACACCTGATTTTCATGTAATTATTTGTTCTATTTACACTCCGGTACTGACCCTACAAAAGGGGTTGTCCATCGCTCACTCACGATGTGTTAGAAGTATAACACCTCGGCATCTGGATTTCAAGCTTTTTGACCTTTGTAAACACACCGTATTTCTATGTTATTTTAATTCAACACTCGTTTGCTAGGAAATATTCCGGAATCCTCCGAATATGTCCCATTTATTATGGCCCTTCACTATTTTTGTTATGCATATGCACAGTAAAGTCATTTTGTAGATATCCCTTTTGAATTGATACTTCCCATTTTGAAGCATGGTGCCTTTTAAGGTTATCTAAAACTTCCTCCGGTGAAAAGTAATAATACTTGTCATCCTTGTCATCAGATTTATCCCATAAGAGGTTAAAGGCTACTGTTTCCTTAGCAAGACCTAGAAACTCATTTATAGCATCCATTAGAAATTCTTGATTGTTCCCAAGATTCAGATTGAATATCCCCGATGAAAATATGATATCAAATGACTTATTTTTATATGGGTTGCCCTTAAATAAATCTATACATTTAAACTCACCGTCCAGCTGCTTTTGCTTTGCTTTATCAATCATATGAGGTAAAACATCAACTCCGGTATATTTAAAGCCTCTGAACCGATCACCTATATACTCCAACAAGTTTCCGGTCCCGCATCCAACATCCAGTATAGCTTTATTGTCAATAGCAATGTCTCCAATTAGTTGCTTGAATCTTGTTCTTTGCGCCTGTTCACTCTCCCAGCCCAGTATGAAATAATCGGGATACCCTTCAATATTATTACTTTCGTAATATTCTCTTATCTTCTCCATATGCTTCATATTAACCTCCATTTCGCCGCTACCACAGCGACACAAACAGTAATGAAAAGACACATAGTGGCTTTTCTCAGCGTGAAATACTCCATGACTAGCCGGATGAATTTTTCACGCTGTAAAAAACACGATGACCAACCGAGTGTATCTTTCATGCTGTGAAAAGCACGATGACCAACCGAGTGTATCTTTCAAGCTAATCACCTCAGCTCTGTCGAGTAATCTCTTCTATTCCTAATTAATATATTGTGTGATAAGTAATTATGTTTTTATTTTCTAAATAATACCACCCGGATTCATTTCTTTTCCTTGTTATAGGTTTACTACATTCATTGACTTTCCTTCTATAAAAGCCTCAATATTTTTTGCCAATGTATTCATTAATCTTGTTCTGGCCTCAAATGGAGCCCAGCCAATATGCGAGGTGATTATACAGTTTTTTGCCTTTAGTAGAGGATTATCTTCCAGTATCGGTTCTATAGCTACAACATCAACCGCCGCACCTGACAGCCCGCCGTTGTTAAGTGCATCAGCCACATCCTTTTCAGATATAACGGGCCCCCGGGAAGTATTTATTAAAAATGCACCCGGCTTCATTAACGCTATTATTTCCTTATTTATGAGTTCCCTTGTCTCTTCAGTTAATGGGCAATGAAGACTTATAAAATCAGCCTCTGAAAGAACCTTGGATAAAGTTCCGAATCTCAGTTTTTCTGTTTCAAAATCCTTTCTTACAGTTCTGCTATAGACTAATACCTTCATTCCGAACGCCGCTGCCAACCTTGCTACTGCTTGTCCTATCGCACCAAAGCCAATCAGTCCCAACGTTTTACCTGAAAGCTCGATTAAGGGATACTTCCAGTATGCAAAATCCTTGGAGCGTACCCATTCTCCCTCCTGCACTGACCTGTTATGCTCTCCCACATGGTGACAGAATTCAAGGATAAATGCGAATACCAGCTGAGCTACCGAATCGGTACTGTAGGCAGGTACATTTGAAACTGTTATACCGAGCTCTTTTGCCGCTATTGTGTCAACCACATTATAGCCTGTAGCCATAACACCTATATATTTTATTGACGGGCATTTTTCAAGCACCTCTCTGGTCAGAATCACCTTATTGGTCAGAATAATTTCCGAGTCACCTATTCTCTCAATAACCAGCTCCTTTGGAGTTCTATCATATACCGTCAACTCACCAAGCTTATTTATCTCATCCCAGCTTAAGTCTCCGGGATTCATTGCGTAACCGTCTAAAACTGTTATTTTCATCTTTTCCCACTCCAATCTGCTCCCTTGTTTACTAAAATCATTATAAGGAATAGTCTTAATCCTCCCAAACACCTCTGCCTCTTATGTAATAAGCAGCCGTTTGTACCTTATAAAGGCAATTTTATGATTATCATTATATTATGTCAAGGTAAAAACATTAGCCTTTTTCACCCCCTTGTAATTAAATTGGTAAACTATAAATTCTTATAAAAAAACGCCTTGTACCATCTGGAACAAGGCGTTTCCTAATTATCCTAATTAGAGCAAAAAAATATTTTATTTATATTTTGGCAACCAATCGCCATGAGCTGAGATTAATTCATCCACCATCTTTACAATGTCGTCAAGAGAAAGCTCTGCCGCAGTATGAGGATCAAGCATTGCCGCGTGATAGATATGCTCCTTTTTCTTTGTTACAGCTGCTTCGATAGTAGTTAATTGTACATTGATATTAGTCATATTCATAGCGGCAAGCTGTACCGGCAGACGACCAACACTGCAAGGATTTACACCTCTTCCGTCAACAAGACAGGGAACCTCAACACATGCGTCGTGAGGTAGGTTTTCTATTAAGCCTCCTCTATTTATAACATTTCCGCCTATTTTATATGGCTTGTTTGTGACAATAGCCTCCATTATAAAGGATGCATATTCATGACTTCTGTCATGTGAGAGTAAAGGATTATTCAAAAGCTCATCTCTTTGCTGCTTCCAGCTCTCAATCTGATGAATGCACCTTCTTGGATACTCATCAAGAGGTATATTAAAGGCTTCAATCAGCTCAGGGTATTTTGCCTTTATAAAGAACGGGTTATACTCCGCATTGTGTTCGCTGGACTCGGTACAATAGTAACCCAGCTTGTCAATATACTCATATCTGACCATATCCCAATGCTTTTCTTTCAGATTTTTTTCTCTTGCACGCTTCCTGATCTCAGGATAGAGATCATTGCCAGCCTTATCCTTGATCTCCAACAGCCATGCCATATGGTTTATACCTGCTATAAGCTCTCTTCGGCCTTCCAGCTTGTCTTCCATACCCAAGAAGTTCAACAGCCCTTCTGAGCAAACCTGAACACTGTGGCACAAACCCACAGTTTTAACTCCTGTATACCTTTGCATATAGCCTGCAAGCATTGCCATGGGATTTGTATAATTGAGGAACCAGGCATCGGGGCAGACCTCTTCCATGTCCCTGGCAAACTGCTCCATAACAGGAATTGTTCTCAGTGTACGCATTATTCCCCCGATTCCAAGGGTATCTGCTATGGTCTGTCTCAAACCGTACTTTATAGGTATTTCAAAATCTATTATTGTACATGGGTCGTAGCCCCCCACCTGTATTGCATTTACAACAAAGTTGGCACCTCTCAGGGCTTCCTTTCTGTTTTCAACTCCAAGATAGGTTTTTATTTTTGCTCTTTCGCTATTTATATTTCTATTTATAGCCTCAAGCATTAATTGAGACTCCTTAAGCCTCTCGCCATCAATATCGTACAGGCATATCTCGGCATCCCTTAATGCCTCTGAGCACATGCTGTCACCCAGAACATTTTTTGCAAAAACGGTACTTCCCGCACCCATAAATGTTATTTTGACCATATTGCCTTACCTCCATATATAAATATCATTTTGCTTATATCTATTACTTAATAGAATAACAGAATGATTTCATAGATAAATTGAATAATGTAACTTATATTTGTTATAATGTAACTAAGCTGTATTGCAGAGGGCTTTTAGTTACATAATACTAATTTAATTGGAGGTTTTTTATGCAGAATAATTTCTTGGATTTAGCTAAAAAGAGAAGAAGCATTCGCAAGTTTACAGACAAACCTGTTCCCAGGGAGCTTGCAGAATATTTCATTACCTGTGCCACCCATGCACCCAGCGGCTGTGACAGCCAGGGCTGGTACTTCGTTGCTGTTGATGACAAGGATATGATATCTAAACTGGCTGATGAAACCGGCAAGAGTTCTGTGGAATTCTATGGCACCTATTCGAAAGCTACAGAAGAATTTCTGACAGTACGGAAAAATACCGTAAGCTTTTTCAGAAATGCTCCATTAGTTATTTTTGTATTTATGGACAAGTCAAAACACTATGATGCTCAGGCTGTTGAGGCTTTTTATGAAAAGGGCTATGATTACCGCTCCATGCTGGATAAGCTTGGCTACTACGATGTACTGTCTATAGGTGCTGCAATCCAGAACATGCTGCTTGCCATTACCGAACAGGGTTACGGCGCCTGTTGGATGAATGACCCTGTTGTAGCAGAGGACACTATAAAGGAGCTTCTCGGAGTAAGAGAGGACCTCAGGCTTATAAGCGTTATCCCGGTTGGTGAGCCTGTATATACTCCAAAGGATAAAAAGCTTAAGGAGCAAGCATCTATCTTGAGATTCATTTAACCCCTGAAATACTCTCTTGGAAATAGTTTTTAACGGAGGCCATTTTGACTCATAACATTCCACTCTTAAACAAAGCTTATAATGATATAAACCCTCTCATCTTTGGCTGGGAGAATTGTGACCCCGGGCATTCCTTTGGCCCTGCTTCAAGAGAGTATTACCTTATACACTATGTGATTTCCGGCTGCGGCACCTTTGAAAGGAAGGGTGTTATCTACACCCTCTCCAAAGGCTCAATATTTCTTATCCGACCCTACGAATTAACCTTCTACAAGGCCGATTCAAAGGAGCCCTGGGAATATATCTGGATAGGCTTTAATGGCGAGGTGGTACAGGAGCTTTTAGAGAGCAGCGGCCTCTCAGAAGATAAATGCACCTTGTCAGTTCCCTCCTTGAGAAATACTTTTCTAAGTATGAAGGAGGCAGCAGACCTTCCTCACTCTACAGAACTATTTCTAGCCAGTAAGATATTGGAGATGTTTTCAATACTTCATGAAGAATTCCGACCCTCCAGTAAAATGAGCAGCGGAAGCTTATATTCCAAAAGAGCAAAGGATTACATTCAAGCTAATTATGCAAATCAAATATCTGTCGAGAGCATAGCCGCCATGCTTGGCATCGACAGAAGATATCTATGTAGAGTGTTCTGTAAAAACACCGGCGATACCCCTCAAAATTTCCTTGTCAATTTCCGGTTGGAAAAGGCAGCCACACTCCTTGCCAAGCATGGTTATTCTGTAAGCGAGGCGGCAAGAAGTACAGGCTATGAGGACATATACAACTTCTCAAAGATGTTTAAGAAGAAATTTGGTGTGCCGCCCTCAAGGTATAAAAACCTGACGTGACATATTAAGCTATATTCGTCACAGTAAAAATGACATTCTTATCAAAAGTATTGTCCGATTATTGAATGAGAGTGCTGCTTTAGGTCCTCCGGAGAACCTGCGGCTATAACTCTGCCCCCGTTATCTCCTCCGCCGGGACCCAACTCAATTATGTAGTCGCAGAACTTAAGCACATCAAGGTCATGCTCGATAATTATAATACTGTTCCCGTTGCTGCATAAGTCCTCCAGCATACCCAATAGCATGGCAGTGTCATGAAAGGACAAGCCGGCTGTTGGCTCATCCAATATATAGAGTATATTACCCTTTCTCTGCTTTCCCAGCTCCTCGGCCAGCTTTATACGCTGAGCCTCACCTCCGCTCAGGGTGGACACCGTCTGTCCACATCGGAGATAGCTCAGACCTGTTCTGACAAGAGTCCTGAGCATATAAGCTATCTTTGGCTCCTCGGAAAACAGTTCGGCAGCAGCTTCGATACTCATATTTAATACATCCTTTATTGTTCTTCCTCTATATCTCACCTGCAGGACCTCGTCGGAGTACCTGTCCCCTTCACAATCGGGGCAGCCAACCGAAACATAGCCCAACTCACCCATATATCTGTCAATGCTGCCCATGCCACGGCAGCCCCTGCAGGCACCTATCGAGTTAAAAGAGAAATGTCCAGCCTTCAGTCCGCTTTTCTTAGCCTCGGGCTGTCGGGCAAACAGAGCTCTGATGTCATCCCATATACCTGCATAGGTCAAAGGTATTGAGCGTCTGTTTCTTCCTATGGGCTTTTGGTATACCTCACAAAAGCCCGATAAATATTCAAGCCCATTGATGCTACTATAAACAGCCTCCGAGAATGCTGCCTCCTCAGGCTGCTCTTCCTCTAAATTTTCGGTTTCCGATGAAAAATTTCCAAACCTATCATAAAGTGCCGGAATAAGTGTGTCCCCAATAAGTGAGCTTTTTCCACTCCCCGACAGTCCGGCTATACCCACAATCATACCCAAAGGAATTTCTACCTCAAGGTTCTTCAGATTATGTGTCCTGACGCCACACAGCCGCAATATTTGACCCGATTCCGCTCCTACTTCAGGCAGGTTACGCCTTCCTCTCACTGGAATAGCCCTTGTGCCCTTTAAGGAAGCTCCTGTAACTGATCTGTCGCTATCCATCAGCGCTTTTACAGAGCCCTTTGCCACTACTTCTCCGCCCTTTTCCCCTCCCAGGGGTCCAAAGTCAATAACATGCTCGGCCAACGCTATGGTGCCTTTATCGTGTTCAATTGCTATTACAGTATTGTCGTTATCTCTCAGAGCCAGGAGCTTGTTTATCAAAGCCTTTTTTTCCGACTCATGGAGGCCGCTGGTGGGCTCATCAAATATATATATTACAGAGCCCATTTCACTTTCAATGTGTGAGGCAAGAAATAATCGCTGAGCCTCGCCCCCGCTTAAGGTGGGCATTGGCCTGTAAAGGCTCAGATGTGAAAGGCCGGCCTCTTCAAACTGCTTTAACCGGCGCAGGATTACCTTAGCTGTATTAAGGTTTACCGAGCTTGCATTTCTTACGGAAGGTATAACACTCCGCCCTTCACATGCCGCTTCTGTTCTTATCCTTTGAGTCTCCCTGTCCATCCCTTCGGGAAACTTGTTATCACTGTGGGCCTCAGCAGCACTCCCTTGCACCCCGTGCACTTCCTTTTTTGCCACCCAACGTTCAAGGATATCTCTCATTTCCTTTATGGTCATATTGGAAAGCTGACTTATGGTTTTGCCTTCAATAGTGACTCTCACAGCCTCAGGACGAATTCGTTCACCATTGCATTCAGTACATTTATACATCCTGGTATATTGCAGTCTGTCATATATGGGTCTGCCCGCAAGATAAGACAGCAGACCCTTCATTACTCCCGGCCTCCCTGATAAAAAAATTTCTTGAGCCTCTTCCGGAAGCTCTGAAAAAAGACTTCTACCGGTCAAACCAAAACTAGAAAGGAAGCCTTCAAACCTCTCCTTATTTAAATTCACTCCAACCTTACGACAAATACCCGAAAGGGAGGTATCACCGTCACCTATGATTTTATCAATGCTGATTTCGTCCATATATCCCCGTCCCGTACAGTGCAGGCACATTCCATGCACCGAGTTGAAGGAAAAGGAAAAAGGGCCCGGTCTCTTTTCAATACTGCCACAGGTGGGGCACACAAGCTTGTTACTAGCTTTTTGCTGGACTGTATCCGCGGTTGAAGCCTCGATGCCCCTATCAGTTGTAACACATGGGCAGCCGCATTTACTGCAGGCCACCTCCCCCCAAAAGGAGTAAACATCCCTTAAGAGATCAAGCACACCTGACTTTGTTCCGACTACAGATCGGGGGTTGGTTTCTGCAACCGTTTTCTGAGTAACGGCTATAGCAGGTTTCAAGCCCTCAATACTCTCATAGCTGCGCTCTCTTTCAATGACCGGTGCCAGCCCGATAGCCTCAAGATAGGCCTGCTTTCCGCCCTCATACAGGATATCAAATATTGCTGTTGATTTACCCGATCCGCTTACCCCGGTAACAACAGTAAACGAGTTTTCAGGTATCTCTATGTCAACATTTTTAAGGTTATGTAAATTCGCTGATTTTATGGTAATCATTTTCTCTCCTATCAAGACAGACTATCCAATACTATTTTCTGCCACAGTCTGTCAGCATGAATATATTCATTCATTCCGCTGTAAGTGGTTTTTATTGCAATGACCATATTTTGAGAGGGGATTACAATTATCCTCTGACCTCCGTAGCCTAAGGCACAATAGTACTCTATATTACCTTCAGATATCCACCAATAATATCCGTAGCCCTCAACCCCCACGGCTTTATCTTCTCCGGACTCCTCTGCATCCTTTTCATTCATTATTGCAGATAGTGCAGTTCTTTTCCCCGTTCCGGTAAATACTCCAATAGATTCCCTTATCCATTTTTCAGGGATAACCTGAATATCTTCCCATTTTCCGTCTCTGAGATACAGGTATCCGAAACGTGCCATGTCCCTGAGGGTAGTCATCAGCCCAAATCCACCCACCGGAATTCCCTCGGGATCACAGGGCCAGATGGAACGGCCCTTTTGAATAGTATCATCCGCTATTTTGTTAAACAGAGCATAATCCAGGGCATTCTTCGTTTGTAAAGGTGCAATTTTGCTCATGTTTAGCTTACTAAAAAGATACTTATTTGCAAAATCTATAGTAGAAATTCCCGACTGTCTAGTGATTAATGCCGATATCAGGTGGGGATACAGATCATTGTAATGAAATTCATTTGCTGTCTTAAGGGAGATTGGCAGCTCCATTATATTCCTGACCCACTCATTAGAATCCTCAATTCTTGACCCGAAGCTACGTCTCTTAGATACATATAAACCGGCAGTCATGGTAAGCAGATGCCTCAGTGTAACGGTTTTCTGGAGAAACCTGTCGGCCTTGGGCTGGTACTCAGGAAAATATTTATATACTGGATCATCAATACTTTCAATCATTCCCATACTGCAGGCTATACCGAAAAGGGCCGATATGAAGCTCTTGGTCACAGAATAGAGCTGACTGACTGTATTTTCATCGTAACGGGGGTTGTATTTCTCTAAAACAATGTATCCATCCTTAACTACCATCATTCCTATGATGCTATTATTAATGTTCAGCTCTTTTTCAGCGTGCAATACGGCTTCCTTGTTTACTCCCACCTCTGCGGGCTTGACCTGCAGCCATTCTTTTTCAGGGTAATATACCTTCATTTCGACCTCCCACCAACTGCTTGCTATGCAGACTAAGTGCTAATAATATACATGGTTATACCGACAGCAGTCGGACTGACTCCTCTATGAGCCGACTTATATTTTCAGGTACCTTCCAATAAGCGACCGGGGATTACTCTTGAGTTCACAGGGAGAGCCCTCAGCAATTATTTGTCCGCCCTTCACCCCTGCTCCCGGGCCCATTTCAATAATATAGTCGCAAAAGGAGAGTACATCGGGATCGTGTTCTATAACAAGAACGCTATTCCCGGCTTGTGCCAGCTCCTCCAATAAAGGAAGCAAATTTGCCGTATCATGAAAGCTCAAACCTGTGGTGGGCTCATCAAGAATATATAATATGCTTCCACTCCGCCTTCTCCCAAGCTCCTTGGCTATCTTGAGCCTTTGGGCCTCTCCCCCGCTTAAGGTAGGGATGGGCTGCCCAAGCTTCATATAACCCAAGCCTGTCCTGTCCAGCATGACAAGCATTTCATTTATTGTTTCGTCAGCCTTAAAGAAGGAAACAGCTTCAGAAATACTGAGGCTTTGCAGTTGATGAATATTCAACCCTTTGTAGCGTACTTCCAGGACCTCATTATCAAATCTTTTTCCGTGGCATAGCTCACATTCAAAATATATTGGTGAATTAAAGCTCATCCTTTTAACACCTCGTCCCTTACATTCAGGGCAGGCCCCCTTCGAGGAGTTAAAAGAAAAATGGGACATGGTAAGCCCTTTTTTAACGGCATCCGGCTGAAGTGAATATATTTTTCGTACTCTATCCCATAGCCCAAGATAGGAAAGAGGAGTAGAAGTGATAAACCTGCTCATGGGTATCTGGGCTTCATCAGCAAAGCCTGCGATGTTTTCAATCCCCGTTAATAAAGTCTCCTTGTCCAAAGCTGTTATATCCTCATGCTCAGAAATACCCTCCCCATCCTCGCTAACATCATCGGTATCAACCTCTAGCTCGTCTATTTCCTTAAAGTATTTATGGAGCATAGGGACTAAAACCTTTGAAGCTAGAGTGCTTTTACCACTGCCGGAAACTCCGGCTATTCCGCATATTATACCCAGTGGTATGTCCACATCAACCTTTTGAAGATTATTTGCGTGGGCATTCCGAAGCTTAAGCCTGGGGGTTTCAGGGGTAACCTTGCGGTACTGCTCAGCCGTCTTTGACGGAATACTCAGCCGTCCTGAAAGATACTTTCCGGTATAGGAAGCCTCACATTGATATATGCCTTTAACGGGCCCGTTATATACAACCGTTCCTCCGCAGCTTCCCGCCAGAGGTCCAATATCAATAATATGGTCGGCCATTTCAATTGTATTTCTGTCATGCTCTACAATAATAAGCCCATTCCTGCCCGCCCCCAGGGCTTTTATGTTTTGAATCAGCTTTACCTTCTCAATCTCATGAAGCCCGGCGGTAGGCTCGTCAAAAATAAACAATGCGGAGTCCAGTCTTGAGGTTATGTGACGCATTATATACAGACGCTGTATCTCTCCGCCGCTGAGAGTTGGAATGGACCTATACAGGCTCAGATAAGAGAGGTTAACACATCGGAACCCTTCAATTTGTCTTTTTATCGAACTAATCAGTCCCGACTCGAAGCTGTCTGAAGAGTAGCCTGTCTTTAGCTCAGATAAAAAAAGGTCCAGCTCCTCTAATGTCATCAGAGACAATTCCCCCATGCTTTTTCCCTTTAACAATACCGACAGGGGCCCCGTTCCCAGCCTCATGCCTTTACAGCTGCAGCATACCCTGCGCTCATAGTAGCGTTCCAGCATACCCGGTCCCGCTGAAGGGCATTTATATAGAAGATAATCTATTTGTGAAGCGGCAAAAGGTATTATTCCCGGGAAATCCCCCCACCCATGCAATACTGCCTTCCTACTTTCCTCCTCCAGTTGGTCGAGACTCATATCCAGGGATATATCAAACCTCTGTCCAATAACGTGGAACTTTTGAAGGCAGGGCTTGAACATCCAGAACCAGTACGCCTTTTTTATAGGCTTATTGGAATTTGCTGTGAGCTTTTCCTCAGAGGGCTCCCAGTTAAAGCCACGCCCACCGCATACCTGACATTTGCCGTTTATAGTATTAAAGGAGAAGTAGCCTTTTGGAAAGGGCTCGGGCGAGGTCCCGCAAACCCTGCAAACATTGCATCCGGTTATTGCAGAACCGCACTGGACACACTCCCGTTCTCCCGCCGAAGCATAAAGCTGTCTGAGGTATTCAAATATATTTGTCCTGGTTCCTACCACCGAGCGGGAGGAGGTAGCTCTGGCAATATTTTGCTCTACAGCTACAACAGGGCACAAGCCCTTTATACTGTCAGCCGCGTCCGAATAATGATGCTGACGTATTCCGATTGCATCCAGATAAAGATCCCTGGCTTTCTTGTACAAAACATCGAATATCAGGCTTGATTTACCGGAGCCGCTTACACCTGTTACTACTGTACATCTATCCCGTGGTATTTCTACATCAAGGTTCTTCAAATTATGTATTTTAGCATTCTGAATTTTGATACTTTTCATATTACCTCTTTATATAAAGACACCAAAAAGGAGAAGTTTTAAACTTCACCCCTTTGAGTCTATTTATTATCTCTTTAGCTTTTTTACAGCAGCATAACATTTTACCGGGAGAGTGTCGGGCTGGACTTCGGGGCACTGGTGCTTATCCAGCCACTGCTCCTGAAACCATTGATGCTGTGAGGAATAGGTGTATTTTGAATTACCAAACATCCACTTTTCCAGCATCGGCCAAACAGCGTCCGCGCCTTTTTTATCTGTGTCCACACAGGCGTATAGACCACCCTTGAACTTTTTCAGCTTAACCCTTTCATCCTCAATTCCAATATTCCCGTCTACCTCCATGCATACCTCAAACCAAAAGCCAGGTTCACCAGGGTAGGCAGTAGGAATGCTACTATAATTCATAAATCTCCGACTTGCCTGCCGAGAGAAAAAGCCCTTGGCCCGAGCCCATTCCAGCATTACCTTCCAGGCTTCCTCCCAGGGCTTATCTCCTACTGCCCGATAGTAGGCAACGGTAACTGGTTCAACCTCACAAATATCCACTTTATTTTCAAAGTCATACTTGTCCTGATCCGATAGTGGCATATAGAGGTCAATCTTCATGCTTTCACTGTTTTCATCATTAAAGGAAAGGTGCTCCTCAAGCCATTGGTGAGTTCCTATAAGATACTTGCTTGCCGAGAGCCACTTTCTGAACCTTTCCCAGCCATTCATGATGCCATAGCCATCAACGTTGGAAATGCTCATTACCGCATATCTCCCACCGTCGAATACCTTTGTTTTAACGTTCTCGTCATCTACAACCAGGTCCTCATCAATAGTAACCATAAACTCATATCCGTACTCAGTCTCCCCGGGAATAAAGTTCGGAGGGGGAGGAGGGTTGTCAAAACCGAATATTCTCATTTTGCAATCCTCTTGATCTAGGCCAGCCTTTCTTATCCATTCCAGAAGCACCTTCCAGGCCTTTCCCTCGGGGCACTTCCCAATGTATCTGTAATATGCCACTCTAACTGGCTTTAATTCCTTTACAACCTTTATGTCGGGATACTTTTCAAGTAACTCGGCATCCTGAATTTCCAAATAATTTTCCACAACGTTCACCCTTTCAAATTCAAACTTGGCTTTACTTTTTCTGAAAGCCCCGGGGGTGAGACCTGTCAATTGTTTGAAGGACCTGGTAAAGGCCTCTTGGCTTTCGAAACAGAAGTCAAAGGCAATATCAAAGATACTTCTTTTAGTATATACAAGGTATCGGGATGCTTCATTTATTCTTCTACGCCGGATATACTCCTTGACCGAAAATCCGGTCATGGAGAAAAAGAGTCTATACAAGCTGGCAATAGACATATAGGCTTCCTTTGATACAGTTTGCAATTCTATTTCGTAACTCAGGTTTTCTTCAATATAATCGATAGCTCTCTGAACGCGTTCGTAATAATTCATTATGTAAAAATTCACCTCATATTAATTGTAACAAAATAATTATGTAATTTTTGATATTTTCTATAATATTTTAGGGGATAAATAAGATTATGTATTTTTTTAAGTTATATACCAGCAAGTCCTCATAAGCCAAATCCTGCTGTTATTTACAGCCCTAAGCTCCTGTATACTTTTTATTGAAAGGCTCACTTACTGTTGACCTTACTTAGGATCAATAATAACATTAAGATAAGCTGGCTTTTAATTACTCATTGGTGAAACTTTGATGGAGGTTGTTATGATAATTGATTCAATATTAAATAGTAATCTTTTTTCCTGGGTTATGCTGCCTCTTTTAATCTTTATATCCAGAATTTTTGACGTTTCTCTTAGCACTATGCGAATTATTTTTGTTTCAAGGGGCAAAAAGCTAATAGCACCCTTTCTTGGATTCTTCGAGGTGTTAATCTGGCTGGTAGCTATTAGTCAGATTATGAAGAACCTTGACAATATTTTTTGCTATCTGGCTTATGCAGGGGGCTTCTCCATGGGTACCTTTATTGGAATGCGGATAGAGGAAAAGCTCGCTATTGGAATAAATATAGTGAGAGTTATTCTTGTTAAGGATGAGTGTAGATTGAGAGAACGCCTGTCGGAAGCAGGCTATGGTGTTACTACCGTAGACGCAAAGGGAGTAACCGGTGATGTAAAGCTTATTTACACTGTAGTAAGGCGAAAGGATATAGATAATGTTATCTCCATTATAAATATGTGCAATTCAAAAGCCTTTTACTCTATTGAAGATGCCCGCACTGCCAAGGAAGGCGTTTTCCCTATTAGTAAGGCCCACAAGCTCTTTGGCAGGTCAGGAAGATAAACCTGACTAAGCTCCGATCACCTTTTGAAGCAATTGTCCCTACGGTGAAAGTATAGCTTATTCTAGAAAAAAACAGCGGCCCCTTCAATACGGAAGGGACCGCAATTTTTATTTTACCTGCTTATTATTTAGTTTCACAAATATATGTGTTTAACAAGGATTCCAGCATTTCCTGACGTCCTGACTTGTTTTGGATCTTTGCGCTAAGAGCGTATTTTTCCAATTCCTTAAAGCCAACCTTGCCTTCAACAATATCCTTACCAATGCCGGTTGTGTAGCTTGAATATCTATCAGCTACGAATGCATCGAATTTGCCGTCTGAAACCATCTTGTCAGCTATGATAAGACCCTTTGCAAAAGTATCCATACCTGCGATATGTCCATAGAACAGATCAGCTGGCTCGAAGGAACCTCTTCTTACCTTTGAGTCAAAGTTGAGTCCTCCCTTGCCCAGACCGCCTGCCTTCAACACTTCATACATAGCAAGAGTTGAATCATAGATATTAGTTGGGAATTGGTCTGTATCCCATCCAAGCATTACGTCACCCTGGTTAGCATCTATGCTGCCCAGCATATTGTTGATTCTGCTGACTGCTAATTCATGCTGGAAGGTATGTCCTGCCAAGGTTGCATGGTTAGCTTCAATATTCAGCTTGAAATAAGGATCTAAGCCGTATGTCTTTAAGAAACCGATAACTGTGGTTGCATCGAAATCGTACTGGTGCTTTGTTGGCTCCTTTGGCTTTGGTTCGATAAGGAACTGTCCGTCAAAACCTATTTCCTTAGCATAGTCAACAGCCATCTTTAGGAATCTTGCCAGGTTGTCCAGCTCCAGCTTCATGTCTGTGTTAAGAAGAGTTTCATAACCTTCTCTACCACCCCAGAATACATAGTTCTCTCCGCCTAATTCCTTGGTTACTTCCATAGCCTTCTTAACCTGAGCTGCTGCGTAAGCAAAAATATCAGCATTAGGTGAAGTAGATGCTCCATGCATGAATCTTGGGTTACCGAATGCATTTGTTGTTCCCCAGAGAAGCTTAACGTCGCTTGATTTCATTCTTTCCTTGATAGCGGCAACAATAACATCAAGATTCTTGTTTGTTTCTGCAAGACTGTCTCCTTCTGGAGCTATATCTCTATCGTGGAAGCAGAAGAAAGGAACGCCTAATTTTTCTGCAAACTCAAAATTTGCTTCAACCTTATACTTTGCAGCATCCATAGCTGACAAGGTATTCCATGGTCTTTCCCATGAGCCTGCACCGAACATATCAGCACCGGCAGCTGCAAAAGTATGCCAGTATGCAACTGCAAATCTCAAGTGCTCCTTCATTGTCTTACCAGCTATAACCGCATCTGGGTTATAGTACTTAAAGGACAATGGATTATCTGAACCACTGCCTTCATACTTGATTTTCGAAATTCCGTTAAAAATTTCTGACATAATACCCTCCATCTGCGTGCCTTACACGCTTGTCATATAGTTTTTATTCGTTTATTTTAACGCTCTTACAGCCTATAGCCGAAGAGTTTTTTTAGTGGTATGATTGCCGCTCCAAGTGCCGAGGTATCCTCACCTAGTTCAGAAGTTAGTATCTCAACCCTTGATGCCGGATATTTCAAGGCTTTCGCCAACGAAATATTTCGTAGATGCTCCAGAATATCCTCAGTAAACTTAACCAGTTCCTTTCCAAGAACTATTCTGGAAGGGTTTACTGTGTTTATCAGATTAGCTATTGCAATACCAAGGTACCCGGCAGCTTCTACAAGAATCACTCTTGCTGCTTCATTTCCTGACTTTGCCGCACCGATTATGTCATCAATTGTCTTAATAGAGTTAATGTCCATTGTTTCTGACAAATCAGATATCAAGCCTTGCCTTACAAGCCTTTGGGCCTTTTCAACCATTGCCCTTGCTGAGACAAGCGTCTCCAGACAGCCGTAATTACCGCAGGCACATTGGGGGCCGTTGTTATCCACCATAATATGCCCGATCTCTCCGGCGCTTCCGCTGCAGCCTCTGTACGGATTTCCTCTAGCATAAATGCTTGAGCCTATACCGGATTTCATATTGATGCACACAAAGTCTTTAAGTCCTATACAGCAGCCAACCCAGTTCTCACCAATTGCGGAGCACATTGCTTCATTATCCACATAGATAGGGAAACTGCCAATACCCGACATCATCTGCTCCAGGTCAACTCTTTCCCATCCCAGATTAGGAGCAAAAATAATCTCATGGGTTTTATTATCAACCATCCCCGGTACTGATATTCCCGCTCCCAACAGTCTGTTATCAGGTATTCCCCTTAGCTCTACAATTTGGCGTACCTTTTTTTCCATAATACTTATGAATTGAGAAACCGACTGATCCGAATCAATTGAAATCCTATCCCTATATTCTACCTTCCCGGTAATATCCATTAATATAAACCGAATGAAGTCTACATCAATATCAACACCTATGGAGTAGTAGCTCCTGGGATTAAGCTCGTAAAGATTGGGTCTTCTGCCCCCCTTGGATACACCAATGCCAGCCTCTCGGATATAGCCCTTTTCCAACAGATTTGTAACAATAATGCCGCACGCGGTGGGAGATAAACCTGAAATATGAGCAAGCTCTGCCTTGGATATTTGCCTGTTAACCCTGATAAGCTCCAGCAGAGAGGTTTCATTAAACTCCTTCAGGAATTTACTGTTGCCTGTTTTACCCACTTTCACGTTTGTAGCCCCCCTTCCTCTGTGACTTTATCAATCTACTTTCAAGGTAATCCCTCAGGTATTTAAGCATATACCTAGAATTTTGCCAAGCTGTTGGTCAGCTGAGTAAAATCACCCTTTAGGGATTTATAAAGCTGCGTATATAATTTATAGAATTCGTTGTACTTAGCTATGTTTTCCTGAATAGGAGCCAAAGTATCCTTTATTTCAATAACAGCACTGCATGCCTCAGGTACGCTGGAATAGATTCCCGCTCCTACACCTGCAAGAATTGCAACACCAAGAGCAGGTCCCTCGTCTGACTTAATTCTGTTTATGTTGGTTCCAAAAACGTCGGCCTGCATTTGTCTCCATATTCCGCTCTTTCCGCCGCCGCCTGATGCTCTTACCTCTGATACCTCAACGCCCATTCCGGTGATAATTTCCATACAATCCTTAAGACTGTAAGTAACACCTTCCATTATTGAACGTAAAAAGTGGGGCTTTGAGTGCTTTGCTGTCAGCCCAAAGAATACTCCTCTTGCATTTGGATCAAGATGAGGTGTTCTTTCACCCATCAGATATGGCAGATAAACAAGTCCATCACTGCAAGGCTTTATTGTCTCAGCCTCAGCATCAAGAAGCTTGTATACATCTATATTTGACAGCTCCGCAGTCATGATTTCATCTATGCAGAAGGTGTCTCTAAACCACTTTAAGGACAAGCCTGCTCCCTGAGTAACACCCATTATATGATAGGTATTTGGAACTGCATGACAGAAGGTATGGACTCTCCCTAGAGGGTCGATTGTCAGTTTGTCTGTATATGCAAATACAACACCGGAGGTACCAATGGTTGAAGATACTACACCTGGCATAACTATGCCGTTTCCAACTGCTCCTGCAGCCTGGTCGCCGGCTCCGCCTACTACTATAGTGCCTTCATTAAGTCCGGTAATTTCAGCTGCTGAAGCTGTAACCTTTCCTGTTACCTCTTGTGATTCGTACATCTTACCAAGCATGGAAGTAGATAACCCAAGTTTGCTAACCACCTCATCGCTCCATTTTCTTTCGGCTATATTCATCAGCTGCATACCGCTGGCATCAGAAACCTCAGTTGCATATTCGCCGGTAAGTCTGAGTCTGATATAATCCTTAGGCAGCAATATCTTTGCTATCTTTTCAAATATCTGTGGCTCATTATTTTTAACCCACATGATTTTAGAAGCAGTGAAGCCTGTAAGTGCGGGATTAGCTGTAATCTCAATAAGTCTTTCCTTACCGATGATTTCTGTGATCTGATCACATTCTGCAGCACTTCTCTGGTCGCACCAGATAATAGCCTTTCTCAGTACCTTGTCATCCTTGTCAAGAAGAACAGCACCATGCATCTGACCTGATAAGCCTACACCTTTAACCTCACGCTTATCAACGCCGCTTTTACGCATAACATTATTTATGCTTTCACATGTACCCCTCCACCATTCCTCAGGATCCTGCTCGGCCCATCCAAGGTTTGGTTGATACAGTGGGTACTCCACGGTGGAACTTGCTACAGGTTTTCCGCTTTCATTAAATAACACAGTCTTTACACCTGAGGTTCCAAGATCGATACCAATTAGAAAAGACAATGTATAGTCCCCCTTTCCGACGTTAACTTTATAATATTATATTATAAAGTATATCAATTCTGCCATGGTATGTCAAAGTAAATTTCGTTTTTTTGCCAAGTTTTTGTTTTGACTTTACTAAGATCAAGCGGTATATAAAAAAAGACGCATAGTTTTACCCATGCATCTTTAGAATTAGCATTTTAAATATAAATAATACTTTTCTTATTTGCCAATTATGCTTGAAATATTCAATTCCGACAATTAATAAAGAACAACTTCAAATCTGTCAAAACTAATAGCTTCACCAAAATGGTCACTGTTAAAG
>JAEZIV010000274.1 GCA_023436515.1 Bacillota bacterium | reverse complement strand
GCTGTGAGGGCAGTAAGGAGATAAATACAATTGCTTTGGCTATATCTATGGGAATTGATAAAATAGGCAATGAGTATTCAGTTACCTATCAAATATTAAATACAAGGGCAATTGCCCCCCAAAAGTCGTCCAATGAATCGCCTATATATATTTACACTGAAAAAGGTAAGGACCTATTTGAGATAATGCGACGTTTTACAACCATATTACCCAGAAAAATATATAATGCCCACTTAAGAATGATTGTTTTTAGTGAAGAGGTTGCTAAAGAGGGGATTCATGGTTTTATGGATTTCTTTTTACGGGATCACGAGTTTCGTACAGATTATTACTTTACTGTAGCTAAAGGAACTACTGCAAAAAGAATATTGCAAAGTATAACCCCGTTGGAATATGTGTCGGGAATGGAAATGTACAATTCTATTCGATCCTCCAAAAAGGCTTGGACTCCTACAAAAGCTGTTGAAATTATTGAGTTTGTTAATAAGCTGGTTTCTGATGGAGAGAATCCTGTTTTATCTGCTCTGGAGTTGGTTGAAGAAGAAACTAAGTCAACTTCCATTGACGGGTTAAAGCATAGTGTTGTAAGCAAACTAAAGCTGGCAGGCCTATGCGCTTTTAAAAAGGACAGGCTGGTGGGATATCTTAATGAGAATGAAAGTGAGGGTTTTAATTACATTACAGGGCATATAAAGGATACCGCGGGATTTGTGCAGCTTGGTGAGAATAATAGAGTAAGCCTTGAAGTTATTAAAGCCAAATCCCAAACAAAAGCTTACATGCTTAAGGGGAAACCGGCTGTTAATGTTGCAATTAATTTAGAAATAAATATTGCCGGTCAAACAGGAACCTTTGATGTATCAACGGAAAAAAATTGCGCAGTGATTAGTAAATTATTTGAAGAAGATTTAGCGGGAATCTGCTCTTCTGCCGTTCGCAAAGCACAAGAAGAGCTGAATACAGACATTTTTGGATTCGGAGAGGAAATACACCGGACATATCCAAAGCTATGGAAAGGTATAAAGAATAATTGGAATGATGAATTTACAAAGCTTCCGATTAGTATCAATGTTCATGTAAAAGTAAAGGGTTTGGGGGTTACTACAAAGTCATTTTTTAGGTGACTTTTCATTACTGTTTGTGTCGCCGGCGGTACCGGCGAAATGGGAATCAGCGTGAAAAATACATTGGGTTGAGCATCGTGCCTTTCATGTTTCTGTTTGTGTACGCGATATGGGCTTAGATAGGAGATAATATGACCATAATAGTTATTTTATCAGTATTGATACTTGGTGCAGTATTATGCGTTTATGAAATTCCCAGGATGCTAAAGAGCAAAAGCTATAGAGATTTATGGGCTTTTTCTATACTACTTGCTTTGGGAATAATTCTTACGATATTAAAAAGTTTTCATGTTTCAATAACGAATCCTTCTGACTGGGTAGCCTGGATGTTTTCTCCAGTTTCAGATTTCCTAAGGCATAATTTGAAATAATCAGGGGTTATCACTATAGCATTTTATGAGACATTATTAGCACTGGCTAATTTATATAACTGGGTTCACAAAATTATTTTCCAGTAGTCTTTTGGAAGGGTAGCAAATGAGCAAAATTAAAGTATCAAGCATGCAAATGATAATAACTACCTCGGGATTAGTATTTGGTAATGGTCCGCTCTTTATAGCTTCCAGTATAGCTGTAATAGCAGGCAGGGATGCGTGGCTGTCTGCTATTTTGGCAACTGTTATTGGATTGCTGTCTATTTGGATAAACAATTATCTAAGAGAGATATATCCTGAAAAAACGTTAATTGAGTTAATCCGCGAATTACTTGGGAAGTGGCTGGGCAATATCGTAGCTGTGTTCTACGTGTTTTCAGGGCTTTTAGTTGGCACACAGATAATTTGGTATGTGGGGGATTTAATTACCACAATTTATATTCCTGAAATATCACCTTATATGATTAATGTACTATTTGTTTCTGCTTTGGTAATTGCATTACTGTATGGCGTGGAAGCAATGTGCAGAGCAATAACGATTTTTTTCCTTTTCCTGTTCCCGTTATATATTTTAACATTATTGCTGCTCTTCAGGAATATTAAAGTAGATTACCTTTTACCAATTATGGAAAATGGCTTGGCACCAGTTATAAAAGGAGCTATACCACTGCTTAGCCTTTCTGTCTGGCCCGTCATTGTCCTGAATATGTTCAGCCTCTCTAACTTCAGTGAGCCAAAAAAAGCTAAGAAATCCATGCTATATGGTTATTTGTTAGGTATGGGTACTGCTTTTGTAGGAGTTATTATGTGTATTTTGGTACTTGGTGATACCGTAACTGCCAATCTGCGTTATCCCCTCTTTGTCCTTAGCAGGGAGGTTGATGTAGGTACAGTATTCTCTCGTATTGAAGCAGTTGTAGTAGCTGTTTGGTTAACCACAAATTTAATCAGCACCTTTTTTTTCATTTATATGGGTGTAAAAGGTATGTCCCAGTTACTTAGGTTTAATGATTACAAAAACATTGTCATTCCTATTGGGCTGGTAATAGCAGTGTTTTCACAGTTTATTTATAAGAATGTACCCTACCAAATCAGATGGGATGCTGAAACCTGGCCGGCTATGGTCTTTACTATAGGCTTTGCTGTTCCGTTAGTGCTGCTGATTGTTTTTGCAGCGAGAAAACTTTTAGCTAAGCTCAAGTCATAATTATATGCTGAAAATAGCAAACCCTCCAGTATACCACCACTAGAAAAAGTGTTGGTATACTTTTATTTATAGATCAATTATTGAGAGGATAATATATGTATATTCATATTAAAGGGGCAAAAGAGAATAACTTAAAAAACTTAGATGTGCTGATACCAAAGAATAAGCTGGTTGTATTCACCGGACTGTCAGGCAGCGGCAAATCCACATTGGCTTTACAAACGCTGCAGAGGGAATGCCAGCGCCAATATATGGAGTCCATGGGGATGACAATGGATATCGGCAGCAAGCCAAGAGTCGAATCTATTGAGGGTTTGTCGCCGGCGATATCGATAAATCAACATCAAACAAGCAATAATCCTCGTTCGACCGTTGGAACCGTCGCAGACATATCTGCATATCTAAGGATTTTATTTGCCAAGCTTGGTGAGAGACCCTGCACCAATTGTGGCAAAATAATAACTCAAAAATACAATGAAGCAGTTCTTGACCTTTATACTGAAATGCCAGATCAGGAGGCCGGGGATGCGGAACTTTATGAGCAAATGCTGCTGTGTCCGCACTGTGGCAAGCCGGTTATCGAGCTGACAGCAAGTCACTTCTCCTTTAACAAACCCCAGGGAGCCTGTACCATGTGTCGTGGCTTAGGTACTGTTAATGCACCTGATGTCAGACTTCTGATTAATCACTCAAAAAGCATCCGGGATTTTGCAATTGTGGGATGGGATCAGGTATACATCGACAGATATGGTGCTTCCATGCTCCAAGCAGCTAAGCATTACGGCTTTCACATGGACATTGATGTACCGGTGGAAAGCTATAACGAGGTTCAAATGGAACTGCTTTTATATGGTGTACTAAGCAGTCAATTTAAAAATAGATTTCCTGATGTGCTTCCTCCAAAAACTGTGCCTGAGGGAAGGTTTGAGGGAGTTGTTACCAACCTTTTACGCAGGTATTCGGAAAATACTTCGGTCAGTGCAAGACAAAAGCTTGAAAAGTACCTAATCCGTCAGGAGTGTCCCGAATGTCACGGAGTACGCTATAGAAAAGAACTCCTTGATGTGCGGGTGGGAGGTGCTAATATTAAGGAGCTTTTGTCCATGGCTCTCACTTCAGTTAGCGATTGGATAAAAAGCCTTTCAGTATTTGCGGCACCTGAAGCCTTGGAGGTTGTCAAACAGGTAATCCGAGACCTTCAGTGCAGAATAGACCGGATTATTGATGCGGGAGCAGGGTATCTGAGTCTTGACCAGCCTGCCGCTTCCTTGTCAGCAGGAGAATGGCAGCGAATTAAGCTTGCATCAGTTCTGGGTAGCGGTTTGACAGGGGTATTGTATGTGCTGGATGAGCCGACAGCAGGTCTCCACTCCAGGGATACAGAGAAGATTATTAAGGTTTTGAAGCGTTTACGTGATTTGGGAAACACTTTGATAGTAATTGAGCATGATGTAGAGGTCATGAAGGCAGCGGATTATATTATGGATTTTGGCCCCGGCGCCGGTAAGCAGGGAGGCCAAATAATTGCCAGCGGCAGTGTCCGGGACATAGTTGATTGTGGTGCTTCAATTACGGGTAAATATCTTAATTATAGACCATATCAGTTAAAGAAAACAAAGCGTCGGGATAATAAAGGACATATAAAGGTCAGGAGTGCAGCTGTAAACAATTTGAAGGAGCTTGACGTTGATATCCCTTTGGGCAGCTTTGTGACAGTGGTCGGAGTTTCGGGTAGTGGTAAATCCAGCCTTGTATTCGGAACGGTAGCAGAAGCTGCTGAAGCGTATTTTCAGACTAAAAAGTGCGGAGCTACTGATGCCGTATCGGGCTTTGAAAGCCTGAATGCCGTTGTTACAATAAATCAGCAGTCCATAGGTCGCTCAAATCGGTCGAATGCTGCCACCTACACCGAGCTTTTTACCGATATCCGGGATTTATATGCCTCATTGCCTGAAACAAAGGCAAACGGCTTATCCGCAAGGCACTTTTCGTATAATGTGGACGGTGGCAGATGTGAAAAATGCCAAGGGACAGGAAGACTGTCCATATCAATGCACTTTCTGCCCGATGTGGAGGTTATTTGTCCTATCTGCCATGGGAAGCGGTATAAAAAACCTGTTCTGGGTATTAAGTACAGAGGTCATTCAATATCGCATGTATTGGAGTTAAGCATTGACGAAAGCCTGGAGCTCTTCAAGGATGAGAAGAACATTGCCTCCAAATTAAAGCTGTTACAGGAGGTGGGGTTAGGCTACCTGGGTCTGGGGCAATCCACCTCCACCTTATCCGGTGGTGAAGCACAGCGACTAAAGCTGGCAAAGGAGCTTTCTGCAAGCACCGGAGGAAGGACCTTGTATTTGTTTGATGAGCCCACCACCGGTCTACACCCTCATGATGCCAGCAAGTTGGTGGGCATAATAGACCGTCTTGTGGAGCAGGGTAGTAGTGTTGTTGTTATAGAGCATAATGGGGAAATGATATTGGAAGCAGACTGGGTAATCGAGCTTGGTCCCGAGGGCGGCAGCGAAGGTGGTAAAATAATCGCTCAGGGGACACCGGAAGAAATTATGAAAAACCCACATTCCCACACCGGAAAGGTGCTTACTGATATCCTATACAAGAAATAATTATTTATCGTTAATTTGGGCGGTAAGTATTAATGAAATATAGTCATAAAAGGAGGCGGTTTAATCAGAACTTATAAAACAGCACAAATAGCAAATTTGATTGGAGTTCATCCAAATACTATAAGATTTTATGAGGAGATGAAGCTGCTTCCGGCTGTACCGAGAACCAAAAGTGGTTATCGTATGTTTAGTGACAGGCATCTCAGACAGCTCCAACTACTGAGAACCTCCTTTCGATCTGAGGTTATCAGCGACAGCCTCAGACAGGAGGTTTATGAAATAGTAAAGACTGCGGCTGCTGACCACATTAACGAAGCATATCAAAGAACTCATGGGTATATAGAGCATCTCAGGGAAGAGAAAGCAAAGGCCCTGGAAGCAATCAGGCTGACAATTGATATTCTGGAGAATACCAAGGGGTCAGAGGTTGGTGTGGAATACAGAAGCAGAAGCCGGGTTGCCGGCCTTCTTGGCATTACGGTCGGCGTTTTGCGTAATTGGGAAAGAAATGGCCTGCTCCGGGTTCCGATAGATACTGCCGGTAAAAGAAAATACGGGCTAAATGAGATGAACCGTCTGAAAATTATACGCACACTTCGAAATGCACATTATTCCCTGATGTCTATACTTCGCATGCTAACCCGACTGGAACAAGGAGACCGGAATGTAGGTGAAGCCATTGATACACCCGGTGAAGATGAGGATATCGTTTGTGCTGCGGACAGATATATTACTGCGTTGAGTCTTGCTGAAAAGGATGCACAGGAAATGCTGGATATACTTAAAGCCTTGAAGTAAAATAGACAGACAATAGTAATATAGTAATAATGGTGATTTTGAAGGACAGGAGGTATATCTGTATGAAAAACTATCAAGTATCAATGGAGCAAGGGGAGAAAATACTTGAGATATTGCATACCCGCTTTGTAAAAAATATGAGCCGTCATCAAGGTTTTGACTGGGATAAGATAAGGGCAAGGCTGGAGAATAGTAATGAAAAACTATACTCGCTCATTGAAATGGAAAGAACCGGTGGGGAGCCTGATGTTATTGCTTATGATGAACAAAGAGACCAATTCATTTTTTGTGATTGTTCGGCTGAGAGTCCTAAAGGCCGTAGAAGCATTTGCTACGACCGTGAAGCATTGGAGTCAAGGAAGGAGCACAAGCCGCAAAGCAGTGCTATTGGCATGGCTGAGGACATGGGCATTGAGATATTATCCGAAGAGGATTATCGGCAGTTGCACAGGCATGGCAGCTTTGATACCAAAACCTCCAGTTGGGTTAAAACACCACCTGAAATAAGAAAACTCGGTGGAGCACTATTTTGTGATCGCCGGTACGATACTATCTTTGTTTACCACAATGGAGCAGAATCTTACTATTCTTCCAGAGGGTTCCGGGGTTCTTTGAGGGTCTGAGCAAAAAGTCTAAATAAGTCTTTAAACAATGCCGATGCAGTGTGCAAACCCGACTCGAAAAATGATATAATGAGGAGAATTGAAGGAGAACAGGTTCAACGTTCAAAGCATTAATTCAATCACTCATTATGGTGAAAATACGACATTTAAAGGGGATTTTTACATGATTCGGGTTACTGGTACTGATAAGAAGGATTTCCATGAGGTTTTGGCATTGATAAATCATGTATTCGGCAAAGAGAATAGTTCATATAAAATGGAAGCTATATTTACCGACTTGCTTTGTGAAAACAATATGGAGCATATGCGGATTATTAAGGTTGACAATACACCTGTTTCGGTCGTCAACTATATTATTAATGAAGTCAGTATAAACGGGCGTATTATTAAGGCTGCCAACATAGGTGCCGTATGTACCCATGAGAACTTCAGAGGAAGGGGCTATTCCAGGCTGATACTCCGGGATTGCATTGAGAGAATGCGGAACGAAGGGGTTGATTTTCTATATGTATCAGGGGAAATTGAATTATATACCAAAAACAATATTCATATTACTGGTAAAATGTTAAATTTTATTATTAATGAGGAATTTTTGGCTGGACATGCAGGCTCTAAGAATAGCAGATGGGATGTTAGGGTCTGTGAACCGGAGGATATGAAGCAGCTGTCAAATATATATGAGGCTGAAGAGGTTAGATTTATCAGAGGTTTGGAGCGTTTTTCCGACTTGATGAGCAGAGTGCCCGGCGCAGCTGTGTTTAATCATGCTTCAAAGACTTATGCTGTTCG
Organism: Bacillota bacterium; assembly: GCA_023436515.1. Classification (GTDB taxonomy): domain Bacteria; phylum Bacillota; class Clostridia; order Acetivibrionales; family DSM-1351; genus Ruminiclostridium. The sequence continues at coordinate 1,961 of JAEZIV010000274.1, read as the reverse complement.
GGAGGGAGGACAAATAAAGGGGTACTTTATTTGTGCTGTAATTCCCGGAGATAATGGGAATTTTAGAATGGAAGTAATTGAGTATGCAGGTAACCGCAAAGCAGTTTTGGATGGAATGATCAAAGTAATGGAACAGGAGAAACCCGAAGCTGTATCGGGTTATGCCCCCTGGTTTGATTCAAATATGACTAAGCTGCTTGAAGACCTTAAAATTGAAACCAAAGCAGCTAATTATCCTGGAACCATGAGGATAATAAATTTTCCACAATTTCTGCATAAGCTGGCGCCTCTGGAGAAACGTGACAAGAGGTTTGAAAGTACTGAATTTTATGAGGTTGAGGATAAATATGTGATAAGGTCGGACAAGGGTGAACTCCAAATAGGAGATGATAAGACAATGCATGATCTGTTCCTTGGGAATGCCGTGAGTTTTAAGCATAAGGAATATCTAAATGGAGAAGAGACTCTCAACGAAATACTAAGGATGTTGTTGCCCATTCCGGTTCCATACCCGTATAACCTCAATTACATTTAATCCTCATACTAGGCCCTAAGCAAAGGGTGGTAAGACAAATCAGATGCCAAAACAAGCTTTGTTTTGAATTATAGTCAATAGAAAAGGATTGTGAAACCTGTATATGAAGAAATTGGTCATTGGAATATTAGCCCACGTTGATGCAGGCAAGACAACCCTGTCGGAAAGCTTGCTTTATCTCAGTGGTAAAATTGGTAAATTGGGTAGAGTTGACAATAAAAATGCATATTTGGACACATATGAACTTGAAAAGGCTAGAGGTATAACTATTTTCTCAAAGCAAGCTATTTTTAAGCTGGGAGCTTTTGAGGTAACCTTACTTGATACTCCGGGGCATGTTGACTTTTCGGCTGAAATGGAAAGAACTCTTCAGGTACTGGATTATGCTATCCTAGTCATTAGCGGAGCAGATGGGGTTCAGGGGCATACTAGAACCTTGTGGAGACTCCTTGACAGGTATCATATCCCGGTATTTGTTTTTGTAAATAAAATGGACCAATGTGGTACAGACAGAAACAGGCTTATGAGCGAACTAAAAAGGCAGCTGGATGACGGCTGTATTGATTTTGATACAACAGAGCAAGAGGAATTTTGTGATCAGCTTTCCATGTGCGACGAAGTAATAATGGAAAGTTATTTAAAAACAGGCAGTGTTGAAAGAGAGCTTGTTCAAAAGGCTATCAGTCATCGTAAGGTGTTTCCCTGTTATTTCGGGTCTGCGTTAAAGCTGCAGGGAGTTGAAGAACTGATGCAGGGTATTGATTGCTATGTCAGTAAGCCCGGCTATTCTGAAAATTTTGGTGCTAAAATATTTAAAATTTCGAGAGATGACCAAGGAACGCGACTGACACATATGAAAATTACCGGGGGTAAACTCAGGGTTAAAGATATATTGAAGAGCAATGGCTGGGAGGAAAAGGTAAACCAAATCCGTATTTATTCCGGACATAAGTATGAGGCAGTAAATGAAATCGGTGGGGGGTCGGTCTGTGCGGTAACCGGACTCACACAAACCAAACCCGGTGAGGGGCTTGGCATGGAAGATGCCTCCGGGGTACCTGTTCTGGAACCTGTACTCTTCTATCGAATTATTCTACCTGAGGGCTGTGATCCTAGAGTAATAATGCCCAAGCTCCGTCAGATCGAGGAGGAGGAGCCTGAGCTTCACCTTGTTTGGGCTGAACAGCTACAGGAGATACAGGTACAGATAATGGGAGAGGTACAGCTTGAGATATTGCAGAGCATGATTCAAAGTCGTTTTGGGGTCAATGTGGAATTTGATTCCGGAAGGGTTTTATATAAGGAGACAATTGAAAATACCGTTGAAGGTGTTGGTCACTTTGAACCTTTAAGGCATTATGCCGAGGTACATCTACTGCTAGAGCCCGGTGAGCCCGGCAGCGGCCTTAGGTTTGACACCCAATGT
>JAEZIV010000247.1 GCA_023436515.1 Bacillota bacterium | reverse complement strand
CCTGTAGTTTGCCTTCAGTAATAGACTTACTATACCAGTTTGCCAGTCGTTGCAGTGAATAATGTCAGGCTTGAACCCGATTAGTGGAAGCATCTCAATCAGGGCCTTGCTGAAAAACGAAAACTGTTCGGCTTGGTCGTAGTCTCCATACAGCTCATTTCTATGAAAGTAATACTCGTTATCTATAAAATAGTATATAACATCATCATATACTAGCTTTAAAATACCGCAGTACTGATGTCTCCAGCCCAGATCAACGTAAATGTAGCCCAAAAACTGCATAGACGCTTTATACTCGTGGGGTATACTTTTATAGTTTGGCATTACAACCCTTATGTCAGTTCCCAGTCGGGTAATAGCCTGAGGTAAAGACCCGGCAACGTTACCCAGGCCACCTGTCTTGGCAAATGGGAATACCTCGGAAGAAGCGAATAATACATTAAGCTTATTCATAAAAGGATGCCTCCTTAGTAACCAGTAGTTTTTATATAGTACTAAGTTTATCAGAAATGTCATGGCCATTCAACATTCCTAATATGAAGTAGATTTAAAATGGAAATATATGTTACGAAACTGTAACACTGCTATAGAATTTGGAATGGTATAATATAACAAAAAATGGCGAGGAGGACATTATGTCAGGGATAAAATTGAAGGCTTTTGCAGCCATAGCCTTAGGCTGCAGCCTGTTTACATCACAAATTGCTATGGCAACGACAGCTGTAAAGGCTGAGACAATGACAGTTGAAAAGAGTGCAGCTCCGACCGAGAATAAGAAAACCACAGAAATCAGTCTCGAGGACGCAAAAAAAATAGTGAAGGGCTTTAAATTTACAGAGGGATATGAGGTATCTAATATTATTCTTGAAAATGCAGATAGTTCATCCCGGCCTATTTGGAGAGTTGAATTATTTGGAGGAAAAATTAATTCAAATATGTTGGTATCAATTACTGCTGATACCGGAGAACTTGCTAATTTCAATAATTGGGAGAATACATACAGGACTAGAAATATTGTCGCTATAACAAAGAAGCAAGCCCAAACAATTGCTGAAGAATTTATTAAGGATAATGTTTCAATGAAGGGCAAAACCCTTGAAATTGCTTCTGATTCCAGTGTACCCTATGAAAAAACAAGTGGGATATATGAGGTTCCTCAATACACCTTCAATTTTTCAGTTAGATTCAACGGAATATTGGCAGTTGACGCTTCATATAGTGTCTCAGTTAATGCCGTAAGCGGTAATGTGAATAGCTACTATTCCCCTTATTCTCATAGGGCAGAGCCCAAATATCCCTCAACAGCCGGTGTAAAGGATTTGGAGTTTCTGAAGAAGAGGTATACCGATAATCTCAGAATGCAGCTTCAATATATACCAAGTTATGAAAACAATAGCCCTAAAGCAAAGCTGGTGTATTTGCCTGTTGTTCCAGGCATGATTGATGCCAAGACCGGAGCGGTAGCACAGGATGCACTTAATTATAATGTAATGGATTATTATAAAGACCTGAATAGGGATAAAGTTGCAAATGATACTAAGGTGATAATTAAGGAGATAACCGAAGCGCAGGCTGAAAAAAAAGCACTTGGTATTAAGAGTTATATTGAAAAGTATACAGGAATAAAGCTTGGTGACAATAATAGTAATACCTTTAAAACAGACCCGACACAAAAGCAAAAAATCATTTATTTTACTTATAACTCTAATATTGATAAAACAAGCTATTACCTCTCTATTGCTATTAATCTTTCAACAGGTAATATTACCAATTTCTCATTCTATTACTACAAAGAGTATGAACCCAATGAGACCGCTAAGAAAATAAAGGTAAAGGTTGATTACGACAAGGCAAAAAAGATTGGTGATGATATACTAAAGAATGTATTGGGGCAGCAATTTGATTACTTTGTCGATATGAATATTGCCGATAATTCCGTCAACAGCCAGAAGGATCAGCCAACGCACCAATTCTCGTATATGAGGTTTGCTTATGGTATTCCGACAAATGATACAATGGGTTTTAATGTTGATAAGGAAACCGGTAAACTACTTAATGTTTATATGACTTGGAATGATATCAATTACCCTGCACCTGATAAAGTTATTTCTGAGAATAAGGCCAAGGCTATATATTTTGAAAATACGAAATTTGATTTAGCATATTACACCCCTTACATTTACAAGGATGGCAGTATGGTTAGTTCTACTGAGAGTTTAATTGTTTACAGACCAATATCTACAGTTTATGGGTATATTGATGCTGAAAAAGGCTCCTATTTGGATTACTCAGGCAATCCTTATCCCTCCAGATATTCAAATGAAACCCACTGGGCGGCGGTAAATATTGAAATGCTGGAGACCCAAGGTATAGTTCTTAACAATATTACTAATTATGATGAAAAACTTACCCGCCAGGATGCCGTAAAAATGGTATCTTTAATCGGGGGAGTCTATTACATCAATTCAAATGAAAAAACAAAGAGTAGTTTCCCTGATGTAACCGGTGATAATGAATACTTCAGGTATGTTGAGAGTGCCGTGGCATCAGGTGTTATTAAGGTTACCGGCAAAAATTTCGAAGGGAAGCAAAGCATAACAAAGCAGGAATTTGTAGATATGCTGCTCAATGCCCTTGGATATGAAGAATTATTAAAGCATTATGAGCTTTTTGCCAAAACAGACAGTGATTTAAGAATTTCCATCTGCAAAGCTCTTGATATTTTGCCCGTTAAACCGGGCGATACCTATAATCCTACTGACAATATTACCTTTGCAGAAGCCGCGTATTCAATTCAAAAGGGATTAAAAAGCTTAAGCTAAGAAAAAGACCAAAAAACATCCAAGCCCAGTGAACCGACCGCTAAAATGTAAATTTTAGGTTTAACATTTGGAGTCGGTTCACATGCAAAAATGGACATGGATGTTTTTTTTTTGACTTAATTTATGCGGAAAAATTATGAAAATAATAAAAAATTACCATTGTAATTATATCAATTTACTGCTATCTGTCGTATAATAATCTGTATAGGAATTCTGTGGAAAAGTTTGTCCAGGTACATTTGTATTATTTTTTAAGGAGGTCAGATTTATGGACTTAAAGGATTTGTTGAAGAAGAAGAAAAGAGCAGCTAAGAAGAAAACTGCAAAGAATGTAGCTATCGGTGCCGGAATTGGTACTGCTGTTGGTGTAGCTGCCGGTGTGTTGCTGGCTCCAAAAGCAGGGAAGGAAACCAGAGAAGATATAGCGAGGACCACCAAAGAAACACTGGAAACAGTAAAGGAAGGTTTGAGCGTTGCCAAGGATAAGATAGAGGAGTTTGTAAAGAAGGAAAAAGCAGTTATCTGTAAGGATGAAAAGGAAGCTGAAGAAGAGGAAGTTGAGTAAGAGCTGATTCCAGCTACATTACGAAAGGAAGTTGTGTATGTCTGTTACTGTAGACCTTAGTGTTTTGGCATGGTTAATAATCTTTTGTATAGCTGTTATTATTGGAGTATTTCTCATAATACTCCTGAGAAATTGCCTGAAAGTAGTAGACAAAGTCAACCATATACTTGATAGCAATTCAGAAAATATCGGAAGAACCCTCGAGGCACTTCCGTCAACTGTAAGAAGTGTTGATGAATTGGCAGTTAGTGCTAAAGGTACTCTAGATAAGGCAACATCAGTAGTTTCTACGGTTGAAGATACAGTTAACGAAACGATTGATTCGTTTTCATTTAACGCCGAGAACGTTTTAAGTATCATAAATATAGCAAGCTCTGTTGTTAAATCCATAATTAGTGCGTTTTCTTCAAAATAATTAAAACAAAAAGGGAGTGTCACAGCTACAAAAAAGTAGTTAGTGGTACTCCCTTTTAGCGTGTAGGAATTTATACTCCAGGTCCATTCTTTTATTGTAATGAAGGGACTGGTATGATATTATTTAGTTACATGGTCCTGCCAACAAAAGACAAATTTTTTATATGAAATGGCAACTAATCAGTCATTTCTTAAAAACTAAAATACGGATATGAGGTGAAATACTGTGGATGGAAATGTGAGATTGAGTGCTACAGTAATAAGTAGTATCGGCAATGACTCATACAAGGATGATTTTTATTTTAACGGTAATTTTGCAAATTGTCATAATACCCAAAGTATACAATGTTCCTTTGAAAAGGCTGCTAATAACTATGTGTTTGCGGTATCGGATTCACTAGGTGTGGATAACGGTGAGTACGACAGTATTTCAGCAGTAAGAGAAATCAAAAAGTACCATGAAAGCGCAAAGCTTCAGCAGTTTTCATTGGAGTCCATATCTGAAAGAATTTATGAAGCAGTCCAGTTGTCAAGTAATCTGATATACAGCCAATCAGTTATTGCAAGCCAGAATTCTTCAAGACTGACCGGGTTTTCCTCCCTTATAATTGATAACAGCAGGGCATCAATTATGAATTTGGGTAATAACGGTGCCTTTCTTTTTAGACAAGGTGTCCAAAAGGATTTGTTTTCGAGCTTGAGAAATGGAGGGCGAAAGTCGGAGAAATTAAGGAGTCTGGGAATTACACCTACTGCACCAGATTTGTATAATGATAAGGAAAAGATTCTAAAACTGGCTGAGGAAGAATCCAAAACCAAAATAAAGATTACACCCAGTTTTGAACTTGAAGAGGATGACGTAATAATTCTTTGCAGTGACGGCTTATTGAATGCTATTTCTCGAAGCAGATTAGAAGCAGTGGTAGATTCAGGCTTTGAGCCTTCTAAAATGGCAAGTGTGCTATACCATGAAGCAATTAAGGGCCGAGCTGAGGATGGAATAACTGTAATGGTTATAAAAGTTGAGGAAATCCGTAGTCTTGCTTTTGGCTATAGCAATAAGAGGGCAAATCAAGTTGACTTGGATAATGAAACGGATTCCGAGGAGGAAGAAGAGCATTCAGGCCGCAATGTAGTTAATTACATACTTGGCTTTGTATGCGTTCTGGTTATATCAGGTGTACTGTTTATGGGGTATTTGATATTTACAAACAGCGGTATTCTGGGCTCGGATAGGGAAGAAGATAAAGACATCTCACAGTCTACTGTCACTGCAGGAAATACTACTGCAGAAGATACTACTATAGCGGATGACACCAGCACAGTTGACCCATCTAAGGAGACTACAGGTGATCCTTCAGGAGATTCCCAGTCCATAACTAATCCTTCAAATAACGGAACTGATAACTCCTCCGGGGATGGATCAGGTGCCGTGACAGAGGATAATCCTGATAAAGATAACAATAATGGTAATGAAAATTCAGATTCTGAATATGATATATATATAGTTAAATCAGGTGATACCTTAAGTGCGATAAGCAATAAATATTACGGTGATAAAAATAAATATAATGTCATAATGAAGTACAACAATATATTGAAGGATAACAGCTTATATGTCGGTCAGGAGCTAAAAATACCAAAGATAAAATAGCATACATATAAATATTCTTTTAGATATCAAGTAAAGCAGCCCGAAAGGGCTGCTTATATTTTTTAGGGCCTCCATGACCACCTTTTCCGGGGAAGACCTTATAGCTCTAACAATTAGTAAAAATTTCATGAACAAATGGAACATTTAAGACTGACCAACGTCTAAAATGTTGTTGGCAAGATTTACATCAGGTAACAAATAAAAACGAGGGGTGATTATTTTTGAAAAAAATTATTTCAATGCTGCTTGTGATATGCATGCTTATTACATTTATGATGCCTGCAATGGCAAGCAGTTCAGCGACAGCGGACAAGGGGCTGGAGAAGGCAATTAAGGCTGCAAAGGAAAGAATAGATATCCCTGCAGACCTCACAAAGTTTAATTACAATATTTACAGTCAAGACAACACACAACGATGGTATCTTTCATGGAGTAATGATGAAGCACAAAAGTATTTAAATGTCACGATTGATGGCAATAACTTTATATCCAATTATTCTTTTTATCATTACTCCTCAAACTATGACAAGAAGATACCAAAGTATTCAAAAGAGCAAGGCAGACAAATTGCAGAAAAATTTATAAATAAACTAGATCCAAAGCTGCTTTCGGAATACAAGTCTGTTGATACAATAAACTATTCGCAGGAAAGAGAATACTATTATACATATAGCAGACAGGTCAATGGTATTGTATTCTCCGGAGACGCCATATCCATTAGTGTAAACAATTATACCGGAGCTGTAACGAATTATAATTGCAGTTACTCAAGTAATACAAAGTTTGAGTCACCGGATAAGGTTATAGGTTTGGAGGCGGCAAAAAAAGCCTTTACTGAAAAGCTTGGACTTAAGCTGGTATACAATTTTAAAACTGAAAAAGAAAAAGTCGTTACATATTTGGCTTATGTGCCAAAGGATTCAAACAAATACATTGATGCTATAACCGGTGGAGTTGAAAGAATACCAAACCAGTATGGTATTTATTATTCCAATGCTATGATGGAGAAAACGGCCTCCTCAACCGATGCAGCAGGTCAAGTTGTGCTGACTCCCGACGAAATAGAAGCAGTAAAAGGTATTTCAGGACTATTATCAAAGGAGGACCTTGATAAAAAAATCAGAGGGATCAATCAGTTTAATCTTGACAGTGAGTTCACTCTTGAAAATGCTGATCTCAGGAAGGACTGGAATTCCTCCGATACTTTAATATGGAATTTACGATATGTAAAGGTACTAAACAAGGAAACAAATCAAACTAGAGAGGTATCTGTATCAGTAGATGCCAGAAGCGGTGAGTTACTTAATTTCTGGACTTACTACAATTCACCTGAAGGAACTAAGCCACAAAAAACCAAAGAAGAAGCTAAAAAGATAAGTGAAGATACCCTTAAGGAAATTTTACCTTCATACTATTCAAAGGTTAAGTATGATGATTCCTACTATACATATGATGAAGCTCAGAATCAGCAATATACCTTCAGGTTTGTCAGAGTAGAAAATGGCATTGAGGTGCCGGGTGATTATTTATCAATATCATATGATAATCTAAGTTCAAATGTTGTAAGCTTATACACCAATTGGACAAAAGACTTAAAGTTTGATTCTGCTGACAAGGTCATAAAAATCGAAAAGGCATATGAAGTACTTTTTGATAAGATTGGCTACAATATTCAGTACTTTGGAAGTATAAATAACCAGAAGGTTTATGAACCTACGGTAAAAGGACCGGAGGAAGCGGTTCTTGGATATGTAGTTAACAACAACATGCCTTCTATCATAAGTGCTGAAACAGGTGATATTCTTGATTATTCTGGAGCTGTTTTCAAAGGGAATAATGCTTCTGATTACACAGATATTAAAGGTTTGAAAGCTGAAGAGCAGATAAAGATACTAACTCAGTTATCCATAAGATATTATGAGAATGAGCTTAAGGCTAATGATCAGCTGCTGCAGAAGGACTATTTCATATTACTCAGCATGCTCAATGACTTTTACTATTTTGATATAAATTCGGATAAGGATACTGCAGTTGAAAAAATGTACACCAGCCTGATTAACTCAGGAATTATTACAAAGGCAGAGAAAGCTCCGACAGCCACCTTGACTAGAGAGGAAGCTGCAAAATACTTTGTTAAATTTCTAAGGTTAGGTCATGTAGCTGAAATAAAGGGTATCTATAAGTCGGACTTCAAGGATGCAGCTAAAATAAATTCCAACCTTCTGGGATATGTGTGCATAGCATCAGGACTGAAAGCAATGAACGGCAGTAATGGTATGTTTAATCCAAAAAGCAAGATGACCAGGCTGGAAGGCTTATTGGCTGTTTACAGTTATCTGAGTAACAAATAGTCGGGTCAAACATAGAGAAATTCCTAAATTGTAGCGGGAAAAAAAGGGGGACTGACCAAGGTCAGTCCCTTAAATAATAGGGATTTATCAAAAAATAGATATAAGCAAATTGATGTATTAATAAACATGTTTCTTGTATAATTATACGGTATATAGTTGGAATTATCAACACAAATTTAATAATTTACCAAAATAAATTATTAAATTGTTAAATTAGTAAACAGATACACAAATAAAGGGTATTAACCTCGCTATGGAACAGGGTAGAATTTAACTTTACAATTGAGTAAATACTAAAATGCTGATTATGGCATATTTTAGTTTGACTATTAACGACCATAAAGGTTAAAATTATATAGATAATAACTTTATGGAGGTAGCGTGCATGCTAACACACGTTGTATTTTTCAAACTAAAGGACAATAGCCAGGATCACCTTGAAAAGGTTAAAAAGGACTTACTTGCTCTCAAGGATCAAATTCCTCTTATAAAATCAATGGAGGTTGGTATTGATATACTTAGGACCGAAAGGTCATTTGATATTGTATTATACACAAAATTTGATTCACTCGAAGATATGAACGCTTATCAGGTACATCCGGCTCATGTTAAATTTGCTGAATATATTCAGGCAGCAAAGGAATCAGTATTTGCTGTGGATTATGAGGATTGATAGTTTTATACATGAAATGTAGACTCTGTGTATTTCATGCTGCATTTAGAACCACAAATTACTTTGGAGATGGCATTATGAAGAAAATTTTTACATCACTGTTGGCACTGATAGTCATGACCGCATTTTTTACAGGCTGTTCAAGCAATGTTTATTTAAAAAAGGATTCATCAAATAACTCAGTTAGTTCGCAGTCTGTAATAGCCGAACCTACAAACCCATCTGTACAGGCTCCCAACAGCAGTTCTGCAACTGAAAGCTCTACTGTTGCTGAGGTAACACAAACGAAAGAAATTGATGTTATCGACTACTCAAAGGTAAAGCCCAATGAAAGCGGGCAGATTATGGTAGTATTGTTCCATAATTTTGTTGAAG
>JAEZIV010000152.1 GCA_023436515.1 Bacillota bacterium | reverse complement strand
ACCATAACAATTGAAAGTATCAGTATAAAAAATTTTCTGCCTTTCATAAAAATCTCCTTTCGTTTCCATATGAGTTGATTATACTAAATAATTCGAAGACATATGGTAAAATGTGGGAGATTTAAAGCTGGTGTAATTGATTTGTAAATTATGTAACATCAGTGTAAAAATATGGATAGTTATTTAGTCCTTTTTATCCTTGGTTCTGATTTTTTATTTTTGCTCTCTTTTTCTTTAGGATTATTTGTTTTTTTCTGTGAAGAGCCCTTACTATCATTCTGATTTTTTGGAGCATTATCTAAAGACGGCTTTTTATCCATACTGTCAGGAGTGTTTGAAGCATGGGGTTTCTCAACTTTAGCCTTTTCATCCGGTGTAGGATTTTTATCTTCATTATTAGCTTTGGCTTTAACTTTTTTATCTTCCTCGTCAATAGTATTCAGTTTAGGCTCTTGCTTTGGATTGGCGTCAGTGTGCTTTTGATTTTGCTTCTCTTCTTTTTTATCCTTGTTTTCTACAGGCTTTTGACTATCCTTTGGTTTAATCTCCTTATCCTTGTTTGGTTTATCCTTTTTATTTCCCATCTCGGGTTCAGCCTTGCTAAGCATATCGGAAACACGCTCGACTTTAGCCTTCTCAATAGTCAGCTCGTTATCTTGGTTTTTAATTTTGTTATAGAGCTCATATCTGCCCATTGATATTTTATTTTCCGATGCAGCTTTCCTTACCTCTGGAGTTACCCTGATTATTTCTGGCTTCAGATTTTTATTACCCAGGTCAACAGAAAGAGTTTTTATATCGGAGAGTACGTTAGAAAGGGCTTTTTCCTCCAAATATAACTTCTTGCTGTCGCTAGACTTTAATGAGGCAGAAACCAATACTTTGTTTTCTTTTGTGCTGCTGATATATCCATATTGCATGGAAATATCAATCACCTCTGATATGGCTTCCTTTACAGGCTTATTTTTTAACGGTAGCTGTTCAATAATCTTTTGCCCATCAGAATTAAGGGGACTGACATCAATTACATCAAATTTATCATCTATAGAGAATTCAATACTTGGATTTATATCCAGGTCAATGTAAGCAAATACAGGTGCAGGAGTAATAAACTGGAAATAAACAATGGAGAATAGGGCAAAAACAAAAATTGCAGCCGCAGAGGCGATATATTTTGTATAGCTTTTCGTTCTTTTTTTTGCCAAGTCTCTATTGAAGGACAATTGCTGGCCTAAAAACATTTCAGGAGTTCTCTTAATTGAAATAAAGTTACAGTTATCTGTCATAACTATCGCATGCTTATTGTTAAGCTCAAGTATAGAGCCTTTAAAATCTGCCATCCTCATTTACCGCCTTTCTCTACATTTTCAACATAGCTCTGAATTATTTCAAGTCTGCTGCCAAGGACTATGTAAACGGAAATAATAAATTTACGATTACGTTCAATTGTCTTGTGGTTTACATCAACCAGCTTTAGTAACTCTGCCATAGGGATAGTTTTCTTTCTTTCAAGCTTCTCTGAAAGCTCTTTGTTTTCAGATAGGATTCTTGCTATTTTTATAGCCAGCCTCTTTGAATCAATGTGTTTAGGTGTGCATTTTAATAGATCCTTCAGTTCTATTCCAAAGTAGGAAAGTCGCTTAATGAAACTGGTAATCTCTTCCTTTGTCTCTATGTTGCTTAATTGAGTGGAGGAATCAACTATAAAAAACCTTTCCTCGAGATAAGATGTGTCATCTTCATTTTTAACATTTCTTGAAAAATAGGAAAAGGGGAAAGTCTTTTCAGTCTTTAAATTCCTTCTTCTTAAATCAATAATTCGTCTCTTCATCACTGTTTCGGCAAAACTTAAGAAACCGGCCCTCTTACTATCATCAAAGCAATCAATCGCTTCATTGAAGGCCAAGAGTCCGACACTGTATTCCTCACTATTCTCCATATCTACATACTTACCCGTTGATTTAGAAACTACCTTGATGATAAAGGGATTATAGTCTTTGATAAATTTATTTCTCAGTTCCTGATCACCATTTCTTATATTCCTGATAATATCTGCAAGGGAGTCGGGTTTATTTCTTGATTTATCAAATATGTGCAAGATAGTCAATCACAGTTCACTCCTCTTAATAGTATTCGATGGTAGAGCAGATTTTGTGGGGACGAAAACAATAATACTTAAAGTATAACTTTTTTAATTTAAATATTAAAGCTTTGATAAATGGTAAAATACAGGTAATAGTTAGCATCTCTATTGACACACTTTTTTTGGTAATATATAATTATTACTAGGTAATAATAACTAATAATATTTATAGCAATAAATTAACAAATATATAAAAAAGCGGTAATAATCTTGCGTGTATCTATTTCTTGCAGGATATCATTAGGAGGTTTATATGTCACAGAAAGAAAAGATCGAGGGCTTAAAAAGCTTAAAGGCAGCAATCGCTTTGGGCGGTGGACAGGATAAGATAGAAAAAAGGCATACCGAGGGAAAATACTCTGCTAGAGAAAGAATTGATATGCTTTTTGACGAGGGCAGCTTTGTTGAGGTTGATGCTTTTATTGAATCCAGATGCTTTGATTTTGGAATGCAGAAGAAAAAGCTTCCGGGAGATGGAGTAGTTACAGGCTATGGAACTGTGAACGGAAGAAAAGTATTTGTGGCATCTCAGGATTTTACAGTAATCGGGGGATCACTTGGAGAAATGCATGCTAAAAAGATTACTAAGGTCATGGATATGGCTGTTAAAATGGGCGCCCCTTTTATAGCAATCAATGATTCAGGTGGAGCTAGAATTGAGGAAGGGCTGGACGCTCTTTCAGGTTATGGAGATATTTTTTATAGAAACACACTTGCATCAGGAGTGATACCTCAAATCTCTGTTATAATGGGACCTTGTGCCGGTGGAGCGGTCTATTCTCCGGCAATTACAGATTTTATTTTTATGGTTGATAAAACCAGCCAGATGTTTATTACAGGACCACAGGTTATAAAGTCGGTAACAGGTGAGGAAGTGTCAGTAGAAATGCTGGGTGGAGCTGATGTACACACTGCTGTCAGTGGAGTAGCTCACTTTAAGTCAGTTAGTGAGGAAGAATGTATTGAAGATATAAAGAGGCTTTTGAGCTTTATCCCTGACAATAACGTTTCAGATACCTTGTATTATGGTACAGCAGACAGCTCAAACAGACTAATTGATAAGCTTAATGAAATAATTCCTGAGGAGTCAAATAAACCTTATGACATGTATGAGCTTATAGAAGAATTAGTTGATCACGGTGATTTTATGGAAATACACAGCGCCTTTG
>JAEZIV010000150.1 GCA_023436515.1 Bacillota bacterium | reverse complement strand
CAGAAGCCTTGGCACCCAGATGAAGGCAACCGGTGAGGTAATGGCCATCGGCCGTACCTTTGAGGAATCTTTGCTCACAGCTATCGACTCTCTTGATATTAAGTTTAATTACCAACTGGGTCTAAGTCTCTTTGACAATAAGAGCCGCGAGGAACTGGTGGAATATGTAAAGCAGCCCAGCGACCAACGAATATTTGCTATATGCAAGGCTCTTCAGAAGGGTGTCTCTGCTGGTGAAATAGTACGCATAACCAAAATAGATGATTTCTTCATCAGAAAGCTTAAAAAAATAGTCAAGCTAGGTGAGGAAATAACCAATGCGTGTATAGCCTGGCTAGATTACGACCTGTATGCGAGGGCTAAGAAAATAGGTTTTGGAGATTCTTATATTGCAAATCTTGCTAACGTACCTCTGGAAAAAATACTGGAGCTGAGAGAGAAGTACCCCATTAATCCGGTATACAAAATAGTTGACACCTGTGCCGGAGAGTTTGAGGCAGTTACCCCCTACTACTATTCCACTTACGAGGAAAAGGACGATGTGGAGGTAACAGAAGGCGACAAGGTTTTGGTTATTGGCTCGGGTCCCATAAGAATTGGTCAGGGTATTGAGTTTGACTATTGCAGCGTTCACTCTGTTGAAACCCTTAAGGAACTAGGTATAGAATCTATTATCATAAACAATAACCCCGAAACGGTGAGCACCGATTTTGATACCTCCGATAAGCTTTACTTTGAGCCCTTGACTAAGGAATGCGTACTGGATATTATCCAAAAGGAAAACCCCTTGGGAGTTATTGTACAGTTTGGAGGGCAAACCGCAATTAATCTAGCTGCTACTCTCCACGCTGAAGGAGTGAAAATTCTTGGCTCATCAGTTGAAAGTATTGACATCGCCGAAGACAGGAATAGGTTCCTCGAGCTGTTGGAAGAGCTTGATATTCCCATCCCTGAAGGGAAAACAGCCTTTTCCTTTGAACAGGCAAAGCAAATAGCAAGGGATATAGGCTATCCTGTTCTTGTAAGACCTTCATATGTCCTCGGGGGCCGAGCTATGGAGATAGTCTACAATGATAAAACCCTAGAGGAATACATACAGATGGCTTCCGATATCTCTACTGCTCATCCCATACTTATCGACAAGTATATCACCGGAAGGGAAATGGAGGTTGACGGAATATGCGACGGAAACGAGGTATTGATACCTGGGATTATGGAGCATATAGAGCGTGCAGGCGTGCACTCCGGGGATTCAATTGCTGTATATCCCCCAAGGAACCTATCCCAGAAGGTCAAGTCCACAATTGAGGATTATACAATACGTCTGTCAAAGGCACTGAAGGTTGTCGGGTTGTTTAATATTCAGTTCGTTATGGACAGTGACGAAAAGGTTTACGTTATAGAAGTGAACCCTCGCGCCAGCAGAACAGTTCCCATCATGAGTAAAATAACCGGGATTCCCATGGTAAGTGTTGCAACCAAGCTCATAATGGGGCAAACTCTTGCTGGTCTTGGCTATAAAAATGGTCTTGCAAGGGAGACTGAATTCTATGCGGTCAAGGCTCCTGTATTCTCCTTTGCAAAGCTGACTACAGTTGATACCTTCCTGGGTCCTGAGATGAAGTCTACAGGTGAGGTAATGGGAGTTGACAAGGATTACTATAACGCATTGTATAAAGCAATAGCCGCCTCGGGCATGAAGATACCCTCAGGGGGAAATGTGCTCCTGTCGGTTGCAGACAGAGATAAGGAAGAAAGCATTGAAATAGCCAATAAGCTGCTTTCCCTTGGCTTTAAGCTCTCAGCTACTGAGGGAACCTACAATGTACTAATTAAAGCTGCTCTGCCGGTTGAGTTAATAAAAGAGAGCCATGTTCTGGACTTTGTAAAGGAGGATAAAATCACTCTGGTTATCAATACCCCTACAAGAGGAAAGCTACCTGAAAGAAAAGGTTTTGTTCTAAGGCGTACAGCTATGGAGTACAATATCCCATGCATCACTTCTCTAGACACAACCAATGCGGTATTGAGTATTCTTGAGAGACTGATTTCGGACAACAAGGCCGAGGTATACTCTCTGGATGAGTATTCTATATTCAGAGGTTAGAATTAAGCAAAAAATCCATGTCATCAGGTGATGAATTAATCATATTTGAATTACGGAGGTAAGTATGGATCATTTATTAAGTTTAAATCATTTAAGCAGCGAGGAAATTCACAGCCTGCTCAAGCTCTCTGAAAAGCTTAAGAAACAGACAAAGGAAGGTGTTCAGCACCACATTCTCAAGGGCAAAACACTGGGAATGATATTCTCCAAAGCTTCCACCAGAACCAGAGTGTCCTTTGAGGTTGGAATGTACCAGTTGGGTGGTTATTCTCTGTTTTTGAGTTCAAATGATATTCAATTGGGCAGAGGTGAAACCATCTATGATACCGCAAATGTTCTTTCAAGATATATAGACGGAATAATGATAAGAACCTTCAAGCAGAGTGATGTGGAGGATCTGGCTAGATTCGGAACCATACCGGTAATAAATGGTTTAACCGATGAAATGCACCCATGCCAAATATTAGCTGACCTGTTGACAGTATATGAACACAAGGGTAAGCTTGAGGGCTTGAAAATGGCTTATATCGGTGACGGAAACAATGTAGCCCACTCACTTCTCCATGGCTGCTCAAAAACAGGAATGGATATCGCCATTGCAACGCCAAAGGGTTTTGAATGCACCGACTTGTACGTTGAAGAGGCAAAAGCAGCAGCCAAGCTGTCCGGCTCAAAGGTTCTCATTACACAGGATCCTATTGAAGCCATTGCAAATGCCGATGTTGTGTATGCCGATACCTGGATCAGTATGGGACAGGAAGATCAGAAGGAAGAAAAGCTCAAGCTGTTCATGCCCTATCAGGTAAACTCAGAATTGTTCTCACAAGCAAAGGAAGATGCAATTTTCCTCCATTGTCTGCCCGCATACAGGGGTTATGAAGTAACCGAAGAAATTATTGACGGACCACAATCAGTTATTTTCGATGAAGCTGAAAACAGATTGCATGCCCAAAAAGCAGGTCTGGCAACCCTTTTAGGAAAATAGGAGTAGAAGATGAATTATTCATTTATCATAAGAAAGGCAACTCTTGAGG
>JAEZIV010000141.1 GCA_023436515.1 Bacillota bacterium | reverse complement strand
CACTGGAACTGCTCCTGGAAATCAATGAAACAAGAAAAATGATCAGTGAGCCTTTGCTTCGCTTCCGTGAAAAGACAAAGGGAAGAAGAAGGGCCGCTGATTATTGCAGCTATCTCTATGATTACTTGGTTGAAATGGGTGTAGAGGCAAGGATTGAAGAGTATATAGAGGGCTTTAACAGAACCGGGCAGTTAAGACTTGCAAGCGAATACCAACAGGTTTGGAACATCCTCATGGATGTATTTGATCAGGTGGTTGAGGTTCTAGGTGAAGAGAAGATAGGAGTAGAACGCTTTACAGATATACTGAGAATAGGGCTTGCCGAGTACAAGATATCATCGATACCCGTTTCCCTGGACCAGGTGCTTGTGGGAAGTGTTGAACACTCCAAAAGCCATGAGGTAAAAGCGTTATACATCCTGGGAGCAAATGATGGAGTTTTCCCTTCTGCCGGTATGAGCGAGGGGATACTTTCCGACGCCGAAAGGCTCGAACTAAACAAAAAGGGCATTGAGCTGGCCAGCGATACAAAAACTCAGGTGTTTGATGAGCAAAACTTGATTTACAGAACACTCACTACACCTAATAGATTTATGAGAATAAGCTGGCCTATAGCTGACCACGAGGGAAAAGCTCTCAGGCCCTCCATAATAATAACAAGAATGAAGAAGCTTTTCCCAAAAATCAATTATAAAAGTAACATACTAAAGCCTAAAAATGACAGAGAGCTTATTAGTCAGGTTTCGGCGCCACTACCGGCTTTCAATCAGCTTGTACTGGCTTTGAGGGAGAAGAACAACGGTTCGGAAATAAGCTCAGTCTGGCTTGGAATATATCGATGGTTCTTAGCTCAGGAGGAGTGGTATGAAAAATGTGAGCTGATGAGCAGTGCCTTTAAATATAAAAATGTTGCACTTCCGGTAAGCAAGGAGAAGATAAGGGAACTATATGGAAAAAACATATATTCAAGCGTTTCCAGACTTGAAAAGTATACCACCTGTCCCTTTGCCTATTATGTACAGTATGGACTTGGAGCGCGGGAACGAAAAATATATCAGCTGAGCCCCCCGGACGTAGGCACCTTTATTCATACTGTAATTGAACGGTTCTCAAAGATGGTGGAGGAGCAGGGCTTGTCCTGGCGGACTTTTGACAGGGATTGGTGTGCGCAACGGGTTGCAGAAATAGTAGAAGACCTCCTTGAGGGCATGAAAAATACGATAATAGGTGGATCAAAGAGATTCAGAGCTCTGACAGGAAGATTGAAAAGAGTAGTAACAAGGGCAGTTTGGCTCATTGCGGAGCTTATCAGAAGGAGCAGCTTTGAGCCAGTCGGCTATGAGGTGGACTTCACTGAAGGTGGTCGCTATCCTCCCATAATCGTTGAGTTGGAGTCCGGTGAGAAGATTACTCTGGTAGGAAGAATAGACAGGGTAGATGAACTCAAAACCGATGAAGGGACCTTCTTAAGGATTGTAGACTATAAATCCGGTCAAAAGGATTTTAAATTAAGCGATGTATTTTATGGTCTTCAAATGCAGCTCATAACATATATGGATGCCTTATGGGAAAGCTCGGACACTAATACAGATAACAGAGTATATCCCGGTGGTATGCTATATTTCAAGATAGATGACCCGCTTGTAAAAGTCTCGGGAACCACCACCACTGAAGAAATTGAAGCTGCTATAATGAAAAAACTCAAAATGAAGGGATTGCTTCTTGCGGATGTCAAGCTGATAAGACATATGGATAACACTATAGATGGAAGTTCCATTATACTGCCTGCACGGATTAATAAGGGAGATACGCTTGGCAAGTCTTCTGTAGCGACGCTGGAGCAATTTACAATACTTCGGAGCTATGTAAGGCGTTTATTGAAGGACCTGTGCAGTGAGATTACAAAAGGAAATGTAGCTATTAAGCCATATAAAAAGAAAAAGCTTACCTCCTGTCAGTATTGCAGCTACTCCTCCATTTGTCAGTTTGATCTTACTCAGAGGGAAAATAGGTTTAATTTGCTGCACGATAGGGAGAACGACGAGCTATGGAGCTTGATGTGTCAGACTTCGGAAGCAATAACCGATAAAGAAATATAAGGTAATCAGATGCCGGGGAGGCTACAATGTCAGAAACAAAATGGACAAGAGAACAACAGGCGGCAATTAGTGAAAAAGGCTGTAATTTGCTGGTAGCAGCGGCTGCCGGGGCCGGAAAAACTGCAGTTCTTGTTGAGAGAATTATTCGGAAAATTATTGATGAAAATGAGCCCGTTGATATTGACTCATTACTTGTGGTAACCTTCACAAACGCAGCAGCAACAGAGATGCGTGAAAGAATCGGTGCTGCAATTACAAAGGCAATAGAGGAAAAAAGGGCTACTGCCGGCATTCATAGGCAGCTTGCTCTGCTGAGCAAGGCTTCAATAACTACCATACATTCCTTTTGTCTGGAGGTAATAAAGAATAATTTCCAAAGCATAGATATTGACCCGGGTTTTCGTATACTTGATGAAACCGAGGCTTCATTACTAAAGCTGGAAATACTAAATGATCTATTCGAGGATATATATGAGGAAGATAATACAGCTTTCTTTGATCTACTGGAAGCCTATGGTTCGAACAGGGATGACCAGAAGCTGCAGGATATGGTGTTGAGCATTTACAGCTTTGTTCAGAGCTACCCCTGGCCTGAAAAATGGCTTATTGAACAGGCTGAGAGCTTTAATTCTGAGCTTGACGCCGATTTTGGCTGTACGCCTTGGGGCAGAATTCTGCTGGAAGCTGTACGACTTGATCTTGAGGGCTTTAAAGCCCTTATGGAGACAGCCTGTCTAAAAATGAAGTATGCTGTGGGCTTTGAAAAGTATATTAAGGTTTTTTACGAGGATAACTACAGACTGCAGGAACTATTGAGCTTATTTGAATCCGGGGAGAATCAGCATAAGGGGAGACTTGCTGTTTGGGATGATATATTTACATATATTACGAACTACGAGTTTGACAGACTCCCAAGCTGTGGTAAGGATGCCGACAAAAAGATCCAGGATAAGGTCAAGCAGACGAGGGATGAGTTAAAGGCCTACATTAAGAATTTAAGGGAGGAAGTATTCCTCAGTAATTCGGAAGATATTTTGTCCGATTTGAAAAGTATATATCCCTTATTAAAATGCATTTCAAACCTTGTTATAGAATTTGGCAGGAGATACTCCGAAAGAAAGAAAAGCAAAGCTGCTGTTGACTTTAATGATTTGGAGCATTTTTGCCTGAAGATTCTTTCGGAAACTGATGATACAGGTGCTATAGTACCAACAAAGGTAGCTAAGGCATATAAGGAAAAGTTTACAGAGATACTTGTAGATGAATATCAGGATAGCAATTATGTTCAGGAAATAATTATAAGCATGATATCAAGAGAAGACATGGGCACACCGAATGTTTTTATGGTTGGAGATGTAAAGCAGAGTATATACAGATTCAGACAGGCTAAGCCCGAATTGTTTATGAGGAAATATAATCTGTATTCAGCCGATTCCGAGGGTCTGTTCCGAAAGATTCTGCTTTTTAAAAATTTCAGAAGCAGAAAGGAAGTAGTTGAGGGAGTTAACTATATCTTTAAGCAGATAATGTCCCAAAGTGTCGGAGAGCTTGACTATAGTGATAAGGAAAGGCTTAACCCCGGAGCCGCATTCCCTCAGAATGAAGATGCAGGCTCGGTTATAGGTGGGGAGGTTGAACTTCATATTATTGAAACCTCTCGGAATAAGGGATACGATAATTCATCTGAAGACACCGATGAGGAAGCTGAAAGCGAAGAGGAGGAGGAAATCCTTGATAATATTCAGCAAGAGGCTCGAATGGTTGCAGGACGAATAGTTGAATTACTCCAACCCGATAGTGAGGGAAGAAAATTTAAGGTATGGGACAAAAAAATTGATAAATATAGAGACCTGGAATTTAGAGATATAGTAATCCTCCTTAGAACAACGAAAAACTGGACTGAGGTTTTTTGTGAAGAACTGGCCCTTTCAGGAATTCCTACCTTTGCCGACACAGGCAGTGGTTTTTTCAAGACCTCAGAGGTTCAGGTTGTTTTGTCTCTTCTCCAGATAATAGATAATCCTTATCAGGATATACCTCTCCTCTCTGTGCTAAGGTCCCCTATTGTCAATTTCGACACAAATGACCTGGCTGAGTTAAGATTACAGGATAAGAATGCTGCACTGTTTGATGCTTTAAATTTATTAGCAAAAGCTGATACTATTGCGGGATCAAAGGCCTTTGACTTTCTCGGACGTTTAAAGCAGTGGAGATCATTTTCCCATTATATGCCCACACATAAGCTGATCTGGCAGCTCTACAATGAAACTGGCTACTTCAGCATAGTTGGGGCAATGACTGACGGTGAAAGAAAGCAGGCCAATCTCAGAGTATTGTTTGAAAGAGCTCTGCAGTATGAAAAAACCAGCTTCAAGGGTTTATTCAATTTTATTAGTTTTGTTGACAAGCTAAAGACTGGAAAGGGTGATCTGGGAAGCGCAAAAATTTTGGGTGAAAATGACGATGTTGTAAGGCTTATGAGCATACATAAGAGTAAAGGGCTGGAGTTTCCCGTTGTCTTTGTAAGCGGCTGCGGCAAGAAATTTAATTTCCAGGATATGTTCAAAAGTATACTTCTCCATCAGGAGCTTGGCTTTGGTCCTGAGTTTGTAGACTACAGGAGGAGGATAAAATACCCTTCGGTTCCAAAGCTGGCCATAGCACAGAAGGTCAGGTTGGAAACCCTTTCTGAGGAAATGCGTATTTTGTATGTTGCACTGACAAGAGCAAGAGAAAAGCTTATACTAACCGGAGCCGTAGGAAATCTTGAAAAGGCGGCCGTTAAATGGCTGGCTACAGCTGGGGGGAGCAGCATAAAATTCCCCCCCCATGAGATGGCTAAAGCCAGAAATTATCTGGATTGGGTATGTCCATCAGTTATGAGGCATAAAAATGCACTAAATCTGAGAATGGTTGCCGGAGAAGGCTTTGATATCGAACCTCCTGCAATGGAGGACACTGCTTTGTGGAAGGTGTATATCAGAACTCTTGAGGATGTGACTGTTAGTAAACGTATAGAAAGGATTGAAGAGGAAGCCTTTGATATTGAGAATTGGCTGCAGACAAATGTAAGTACAGAGAAAATCAATGAAGATATAGACAAGCGCCTCTCCTGGAAGTATCCTTACAGGGAGATGACAGGAATTCCCTCGAAGCTGTCAGTAACAGAAATAAAGAGATACTTCAATATAAATAATGAAAGCGAGGATTCTCCAGTACCTAAGCCTGTAGGAATAAGAAAGCCTGGCTTCCTTCAGGCAAGAAAAGGACTTTCCCCGGCAGAAAAGGGAACGGTAATGCACTTTGTTATGCAGCATATTGATCTGAAAAACCCGAATATTGAAGGGCAGCTTCTCGCAATGGTAGAAAAGGATCTTATAACAAAGCAACAATCTGACGCTGTTGATGTTGCAAAAATTAGCAGGTTTATTGCTTCAAAAATAGGGCAAAGAATTGTTTACTCAGACAGGGTATATAGAGAGGTTCCCTTCAACCTTGAATTATCCTATGGGGAGTTATACGGGAAATCGGATACGGATCATAGCTATGAAGAAACTATACTTCTTCAAGGGGTAATCGATTGTTATTTTGAAGAGGCTGGAAAGCTTGTGCTTTTGGATTATAAGACCGATTTCATTGAGGGTAGTTCATATGACATTATTAAAGAGCGATATGGAATTCAACTCTCTTATTACTCAAGAGCTCTTGAGAAGCTTACTGGCTTAAAGGTTGCTGAACGTTATGTCTATTTATTTTCTACGGGGGAGCTTGTTGACATGTAAGGTATAAAAACTGTTTTTGTATTTGTAAGAGCAACTTCCATATATGATGTAAAACAGGGTGGAATTTAACTTTTCAATTGAGATAATAAAATATAATTACTTAAATGTATTGACAGGGTTATTTACCTGTGCTAAAATACTTTTTGTTCGAAGGACTTTGCGGGTTTGTGTAACGGCAGCACGACTGACTCTGGCTCAGTTTGTTAGGGTTCAAATCCTTAACCCGCAGCCAAAA
>JAEZIV010000089.1 GCA_023436515.1 Bacillota bacterium | reverse complement strand
TCGAAAACTCCTTTCAAATGCAGGCAAGGTACCAACTTAATTCTACAGGAATTTGATGCAAGACTAAAATCTATTTTGTTATATTGAAAGTGGAATTTACTTTTTCATTCAAGGCTATTTTGATTACTTTCTGTCTATTTATAAGTAAATTATTTACAATAAGGTAGATATATGCTAAAATAGTAAATAAATGATCCAGGCATGAGTTGCAAATGTCTTTTCCTTCTTCCTAATAAGACAAGCCAGCTCATATAGACATAATTTTAATGAGGTACATATGATCATTTCCAGTGAAGACCAGAAAATACTTTCTAGAGTTATTAAGCTGTTAAAATCATACTACAAGGCAATAATCCTAATAGTAGTTTTCATTATTGCCGCTTCATTATTAAGTCTAGTATCACCTCAAATTACAAAAATCATCGTAGATAACGGATTGGTTTCGTACAATATTGAAGTAGTAATAAAATATTCCATCGTAGGGCTTTTATTGGTATTGACTCAAAAGCTTATAGAATTATTTGAAACGAAATATTGTGTACTGATAAATTCCAAGCTCTCCTACGACCTTTCAAAGACAGCTATTAAAAAACTCATGCGACTAAAGCAGGATTATTTCTCGAAAACAAATTATGCAGAAATCATCGGTAACTTGAACCTAGATATTAGTAACATATCCAGAGTTGCAGATAAAAGCTCCTTCTACACCCTTACAAGCATTTTCAAGGTTTTGGGTGGATTTGTAGGCTTAATCCTTATCGACTGGAGACTTGCCTTAATGGTAGCCCTATCACTCCCTTTGAGAGTCCTCATGGTCACGGTCATATATAAAATCAGAAGGAAACTTTTTGAAGCTTTTATGGAGGTAAATAAAGAGTATTCCTCCTGGTATGGTGACACAATATCCGGCATCAAGGAAATAAAATTATTCGGACTATACAGGCTAAAAATCGGCCAATTTATTAAGCATCAAAGAAAAATTATTAAGATCAATATAAAAACGCAGCTATGCGACAAAGTCTATGAAATGTCCGAGGACACCTTATACAACATTATTACTTATCTGATTTACATATTAGGAGCATTACTGATCAGGACCAGTGGTTTGTCTATTGGCAGTATCTTCGCTTTTATTACCTATTGCTCCTTTGTTACAGCCCACGTTTCGGTACTTTTAAGTATAACCTATAGTTTTTCAAACATCATCCCCTCCGCCAAGAGATTCTTTGAATTTCTGGATATGGACGAAGAAGTCGGCTTTAAGGTCGCTGAGGCTAAGAAAGGTGTTCTGACCTTCAAAAGAAATATCTCTTTTGAAAACGTCTCCTATTCCTACGATGGGCAGAGAGTGGTTTTAAAGGATTTAAACCTGAGTATTGAAAAGGGAGAAAGAATAGCTATTTTGGGCTCCAATGGTTCCGGAAAAACAACAATTCTCAATCTACTCCTGAGATTTCTTTCACCACAGAACGGAAGAATACTTTTGGATGGCGAAAGCATTGATGATTTGAAGCTTTCGGAATACCGACAGCTGATATCCTGGGTCGGACAAGATCTGCATATCTTCAACGATTCTCTTCAGGGTAACATTTCCCTATTCCCACAATCAGACCTAAGCAGGCTTGAACGTGCCGCCTCCCTTAGTGGCGTAAATGAGTATATCAAAAATCTACCCAGGGGACTTAAGAGTAATGCCGGACAGAACGGTGCTGTTTTATCCGCTGGTCAAAGGCAGAAGCTTGCTATGGCCAGAGCACTATACTCTGAGGCTGAGATTCTGATTTTTGATGAAGCCACATCAAACTATGACAGCGAATCGGAAATGAAGCTAAGCTTATTGTTTGACAATGAACTAAAGGACAAAACCATTATTGTCGTCTCCCACAGACCGGAATTACTCAAATCGGTAGAGAGAATCGTTCTTATTGATGGCGGTGAGGTTATCGGAAATGGAAATCATGACGATCTTTACGGGATAAACCCCATGTACACTGAGTTGTTTGACAATTGGTCAAAAAAGAATGCAAGTTAGTGCATATCGGATTTAATCCATGCAGCTTAAGGTTGCAGGATTAGAATACATAAGTGTTCTCAAATGACCGGGATTTGAGAACACAAGCATTTATACAAGGAGGTGAAATTAATGAAAAAATTAGGTAAAAAAATGAAGGAACAGAAAAACACTTTGAAGGCTTTTGCTTGTACCTGTGACCCTGCATGCTCTCTCAGCTATGATGCAAAAGTATCCTCACATCAATACTACTACTCTAAGTAATTGTCAAATAATTCAAAAGGAGACGAAAACTATGAGAAAATTAGGTAAAAAAATGAAGGAACAGAAAAACACTTTGAAGGCTTTTACTTGTACATGCTCTTTCCAATGTAACGTCAGCGAATATGCGAAGGTTATATCTAACCAGTATTACTCAATCAAGTAGAATCTTCAATGTACCAGACCAAAGGGCATCACCCTTTGGTCTGGTGATATTGTGATGAAATAAACATACTAATACTAAAGAGATGATATAACATAGGAAAATTAGTTAAAATGTATAGCAATAAAAAAACACCTTAAAGGTATTATTAGCAAAGGAATGCCTAGCAATTATTGCCCAATAAACTAATGTGTTAAAGGAGACATAGAATGATTAAGCAAACGCCTTTTGTTCACTGCTTTAAAACAAGGGAACAAAAATACATATATGATGTAAATAAAAATACTGTGTTGCGTGTTCCCGAAGAAGTCTATACTGCTCTGAGTAGGCACAATGAGTCATCTTATGATAGCGAGTATATATTAAGACTCATGGAAAAAGGACTTTTATCCTCAAATAGAATAGAAAGTATTTGCCATCCGGAAAATGATTTTCTTTATCATCAATTAAGCAATAAAGTTCAACGTATGATCCTTCAGGTTACTCAGCAGTGTAATTTGAGATGTGAATACTGCGTTTATTCCGGAGGGTATGAAAACCGCCATCACAGTAACGGTAAGATGAGCCTGGAAACAGCTATAAAAGCTATAGACTTTTTACTCAGTCACTCCAGTGAAGCAAACAGTCTGAGTATAGGCTTTTACGGGGGAGAACCCCTTCTTGAGTTTCCTCTGGTCAAGGAAGCGATGGAATATGCTATGAAACGAGTAACCAAGGAATTGACCTTCTCCGTTACAACAAACGGAACGCTGTTAACAGACGAAATAATAAGCTACTTTGAAAAAAACAATGTTGTTCTTTTAATAAGCCTGGATGGACCAAAGGAAATTCATGATCGCAACCGGAAGTTTGCCGGAGGCGAAACTGGCACTTTTGATAAAATAATGAACAACTTAATGGATATACGTTCCAAACATCCTGAGTATTATAAAAAAATTGCCTTCAGCGTTGTACTTGACCCCAATAGTGATCTCAGCTGTACAAAGAACTTTTTCAGCAGCAATGAGCTGGTTAAGGATTTATACAAATCACCTAGTTATGTTGACGAAGTATTAAAGAAGGATGAAATAGAGTCGGATGGTAACTTTGAAGAAGACTTAAACTACGAATGCTTCAAGCTCTATTTAAGCAAACTTGGGTTTATAGATAAAGAGAACATATCTAGTTTGGTTTATATCAGATACAGTGAGCTAAAGCGCTTTAATAATGATTTAAAATCAAATCCTATGCTTAGCAAGGAGTGGCACCACAGCGGTCCATGTATTCCTGGAGTTCAGAGACTCTTGGTAAACGTAAATGGTGATCTTTTCCCCTGTGAAAGAGTCAGTGAAAGCTCAGACGCAATGAAAATCGGAAATATTAACGAGGGGTTTGATTTGACAAAAGCAAGTACCCTACTAAACATTGGCAAGTTAAGTGAAGATAACTGTAAAAATTGCTGGGCCATAAGATTCTGCACCATTTGTGCCAAACTGTGTGATGACGGCAACCAGCTATGTGCAAAAACAAAGGCAATAAATTGTGGAAGAGTTCGAAGAATGGTTGAGGAAACCATGAAGGATTATTGTACTTTTAAGGAATTCGACCATGATTTTGAGTCTGAGGATGAACTTCTTGAGGACTTTCTGTAGAGGGGGATAAAAAATGAACAGGAAAGAAAAGCTTTTAATATATACAGCAGACAACTCATTACATGATGCTCTTGGTTATATTAAGGAATTATCTGAATATGATATTGTTGATATTATTTTATATACTGATCTTATGAACCTTGGAAATTGCGAAGAAGCAGTTGACAAACAGCTAAACCAAGCCAGTGTGGTTTTTTTCGATGATTTCGAAAATAGACCCATAAATAATGTTTTTATAAGGAATAGTATTTTTAAAGCTATAAATAACGGTAAAAGTATTATTTGCTCTGCTTTATTTGATGAAATAAATATAAATGAAATGAAGAAAGCCGCGGCTATGAAAGAACTTTCCTTCGTATACACCCCCCAGCCATATATAATTAAGGAAAGGGACTTTATTCAACGAGTCGAAGCTTCAAAAATTAAAGAAATAAGTACTCCTGTTATTTTTGTGGCAGGAATATCTGAAAGAAC
>JAEZIV010000040.1 GCA_023436515.1 Bacillota bacterium | reverse complement strand
TCCAGCCTTTTCAGCAATCTGCCATGCTTCTTCCAGTGAAATCCAAGGAGCACAAATAGCAATATTAGAAAAAATATCGTCTGCAAACAGTGTGCCATTCTGCATAACAACACCTATCTGCTGCCTGATTGAATGTATGTCCAAGCCTGAGAGTTCTTGATTATCATAATAAACTGCACCTGCTTGAGGTTTTTCAAAGCCTAGCAGAATTCTCATCAGCGTAGATTTACCACACCCGGAGGTTCCCACTAAAGCCACATATTCCCCCTGCTTTATGGACAAGGACAGGTCATCCAATATAAGGGGTCCATCCTCTGCATATCTGAAACTAATACTATTTACATCAATATTCCCTGACAGCTTTCCAAGCTTTGCTTTCCCCCCGATATTTTCAGGGAGTTCGTCCAATATTGGTTTTGCAATATTGAAATTGGATCTGATTAACGATATTTGCCTTACAATACTGTGAAATTGGTATAAGGAGAATATAAATGCTCCAAATGCCGTATTAAAAGCAATGTACTGAGCAGGTGTTATATCGCTATTAGCGACTACCCAATATATTAAAATATTGGTAGCTATACTGAAGGAGCTATATATTGCTCCTGATATAGTCAAAATAATATTTGGGCTGTATAGCACATTTGCCTTTTGACTGTATTTATCCGCCCATATTGAAAATGCTCTTGCTCTGGCCCCTGCCACCTTAATCTTTGAAATTCCCTGTAATAGTTGGTATACTAAACCTGATAGCTCTGCAGCTTTATTTGAAAGCTTTCTTTGCTGCTTGGCCTCAAGCATGCTGGTAGTGAAGGAAAATGCCAATAATATAAATATTATTATCACTGTAGGCAGTAGTAGCTGAGGTGCTATTTTAGCTATCTGGTACAAAAACACAAAGGAAATCAGAGCTGATAATGAAATGGACACTGTGCTTCCACTAAGCAAGGTTGCCACCTGTTCCAGGGCTTTTGTTTTCTGCAAAACCTCTCCTGTGGTGTATTTCTTAAAAAATGCTGCAGGCAGCTTTAAAACCCTCGCCCAACCGGCACTTTGTACCTTGCATATAACCTTGCTGTTAATCCTTGCGATTAGCAAATCCTTTAGCAACCCTGCTGTTATAATACTTAAAAAGCTTCCAACCAATAGCGCTACTATGGGTATTAAATCATCTATTGTTCCAGATGGTATTACTCTGTCAAATATAATCCCATTTATCATTGGCAGTATCATTCCAGCTAAACCAATTGCCACTGCAATACAGATTACATAGGTTATTTCAGCTGAGGATATACTCTGAAGCATATACTTTATCAGCTTTTTGAAGGATATTTCTTCATCAGGAAATGGCTTATAAAACGCTGTAGCCCGCCTATCGAACAGTCTGCTGGTTTTTTCGTTAACAACCTCAAATTTTTGAGTCTGAGGATTAATAAACTCGTACCCTCCCAGCCCTTTTGGATGAAGGAGGATATAGGCCTCCCCACTGGTGAACTTACATAGAATAGGGTCTACAGCCTCAGTCCACCAGCCCTCTCTGAGGGTTATCCTTCTGCTCATTATCCCTGTAGCAACTTGCAAATAATCCAATTGCTCATTAATACCTTCAATTTCTACAGGTATACTGATTGGAGGGTACCCAAAGTATGCTGTAATGTTATTGATCACATCTCTGGTATTGTCTTTGGAGGTTCTATTGAAATACTTCTTTCTGGAATTTGATATAGAGTGCAGCAGCTTGCCATATGACTGCTCCAGTAACTCCTTATCTCTCTCCTTTTGAGCTGTTATCTTTGTCTTAAAGTCCTTCACCTTGTCACCTCCGTTCTTAGTCAGCTGTAACTAGCCTGGCATACTTTCCATTTAGCTGCATAAGTTCCTCATGGGTACCACTTTCTGCTATAAGCCCATTTTCCAAAAATATTATCTGGTCTGCATCTCGTATTGCAGATACTCTGTGGGCAATTATAATCATTGTCATATCTCTCTTTTTTATGGCATCCATAACAGTTTTTTCAGTTGTAGCGTCCAGCGCGCTGGTAGCTTCGTCCAATATAAGTATTGAGGGATTTACTGCAAGTGCGCGGGCAATGTCTATTCTCTGTCTCTGCCCACCTGACATATTTCTTCCACCCTCAAGAATTGTGTCATCATATCCACCTGTTCTTTTTACTATGTCCTCATGGATACACGCATCCTTACTAGCAGCTACTATATCCCGTTCTTTTACAAGCTCATTCCACATGGTAATGTTGCTTTTTATTGTTGCATTAAATACTGTAGCCCCCTGATCAACCACAGCAAGAGAATTTGTAATAATTTCTTCCGGATATTGGGACCGCCTTCTCCCATCAAACAGGATTTCCCCTGAAGTGACCTCATATAAGCCGGATATCAGCTTTGCAAGTGTAGATTTACCACTACCTGTTCCTCCAACAATTGCAACGGATTTTCCAGCCTCTATCTTCAAGCTGAAGTTTTTTATTATCGGCTCTGCTAATCTACCATAGCCAAAGGTAACCTCAACCAGTTCAATGTTTCCTTTTAATTGGTGATAAGCGTGAGTGGTACTTGCATGTAATTCTCCACTGCTATAATCCCCTGATGAGCTATTTTCATATGAGCTGCTTGTTTTGTAGTTCATTACATCTTCCACGCGCTCTGCCTGAGCCTTAACAGTCTGCATTGCTTCACCTAAGTCCAGCAGCATATTGACCGGCTGCAGAAACTCATACATAAAGCCTTGAAAGGCTAATAGAATTCCTACTGTAAAGTTACCGTTCAGAATATTATAAACACCCATAGCTATTACAAAAATATCCATCAGCTTTTGAAGAATTTGTGGAATTACTCTCAGGTAAATGTTTTTAGTCTGTATGTCCTTGTTTCCATTAATAACTTTTACCTGATACCCCATCCACTTTTCAAAGTACCCGTTTTCAGCACCGCTGGATTTAATAGTTTCTATCATGTCTATTCCTGCCAGTGTCATTCCAGAAAGCTTACCCATATCACGCATTAAAACCCGCGACTTATCAGCATTTAATTTAGATATGTAAGTAGCAAAGGAAATATTAACAATAGCAACTATTAAACCTACTAAGGCCATAAGTACATTAAAATAAAGCAATACTGTAAGGTAGAGACCTATCATAACTATATTCAAGAAAACAGGTGTTATTTTAGTGCAAATAATTTCTGCCATATCATCATTGCTATCCTGTCTTTCACTTATATCGCCGGCATAGCGTTGTGCAAAAAACTCTACAGGAAGGTTTAATAAATGCCAAATAAACATAGTACTTGATGACGCTGCGAGTTTTCCTCTAACTTTCAGAAGAAGTATTGCTTGTAATGCTTCAACTATAAAATTCAGCAGCATAGCTGCTACCATAGCCCCTAAAACAGGCAACAGCCAATCCATTGATCTATCAAAAAGTATGTAGTCGGTAAATATCTTTGAAAACAATGGAGTCACCGAAAGAATAAGTGCAGATAAAATACCCAGAATAAGTATGTAAACAATGGGTGCTATGCTATGCTTAAGTCTTTGTCTCAAAAAGTTAATTATACTTTTCGGCTCACCTTCAGAAGTAAATCCTTCAGAGGGTACAAGCTCCAATACTATTCCTGTAAACATACGGCTAAACTCATCCAGCTTAATATTCACTTTCCCTAATGCAGGGTCGTTTATTAATACGTAGTCTCTCTTAAAACCACACAATACTATAAAGTGGTTAAAATCCCAATGTATGATTGCCGGAAGTGTGACATTTTGCTTCAAACCTTCAATATCTGTTTTTAGAGCCCTTATCTTCATTTTGTGATGTATAGCTGCCTTTGCTATGTTTTTCATGTTGCAGCCATCTCTTGAAACACAACAGTCAGACCGTAATTGCTCCAAGGGTATAATTTTTTTATAATAAGCCAAAATCATACCCAGACTTGCCGCGCCACATTCCACATTCTCCATTTGTAAAATAGTAGGTACTTTTTTTATACGATTTAAGTTAATCAGCTTATACCACTTCCAATACTTATTTTTAAGAAAATCTGCTTCTCTTCAGCTTTACAGTGCCCATGTAATTACTGTTAACTATCTTGAACCCAATAATAAATCTATAGGGCGCTTATCCTCTGATATAATCAGAACATTGCAAATAGTACTAATATCTATACTTAAGTCGTGTCCCTTTTTGTTTGACCATTGAAAACTATTGCTGGAATTTGGATCAACCCCTATTGCGATTCTCACTTCCACACAACCCTCTTCATCCATTAGGTTTTTCTGATGCTCCCAATCTCCAAAGGTCTTTTTAAGCATTTCCTCTGTAACAGGTACCCTGCCCACCTTTGTAATATGCCCCTTCATATATCCAAACTCTTCTCTAGGTGCATATGTAGGAGAAATCTGAGCTTCCATACCCACTTTTATACTTTGAGCTATGGTTAAAGGAATGTATGCGATTATTTCCTTGTCGTTTGTATATTTGTCCTCATTAATGATAGTGGCAAGCTTGCTCCCATTGGATACTGTCTGATCCTTTGAAACAATACTCTGAACTACTCCAGAGGTTGCCGATTTGATTACAGAGTTTAACTCATATTCTCCTATCAGGTTTTCCAACATGGCCTCCAGGTCATTTTGGACTGTATTATCCTTAGGCTTGGCAGCTCCTTGTTCAATATCGTTCTTTAGCTTTTCAATCTCCGCTATAAGCTCATAGTCGGGTATAATAGCAAGTATCTGCCCTGCATCTACGAAGTCCCCTTCTGTAGCAAGAACACTTGTCACGGTACCTGATGAACGGGCGTATATATCTGTAACACCAGACTGCGGGAATATGGTTCCCTTAACATTGATGCCATCGGATATATTTCCGTTAAACAGCCAAATAAAGGCTGTAATTAATATAAGCAGCACAGCTGTCAGTAAAATCCACGCCGGCGCTCTGATTA
>JAEZIV010000301.1 GCA_023436515.1 Bacillota bacterium | reverse complement strand
CAACTGTCAGCACCTTAGCTACGGTTTGCTTGAAGGCAGGCTTGGCGGCGGCTTCTGCACTAAGCCACGAACCGGGAAACAGTGTTAATATTATAGCTGCAATGGTTAACACAACTAAACACCGGTTAAAGATCTTTTTTTCCTTCATCATAAATTATCTGCTCCTTCTTGAAAAATATTTTTTCGGAACCTGAGTTGCTAAAGTAAATATGCTAAATGCAATATCGTTTTAGCTTTACTGCAATTTTATATTATTTTCTAAATAATGTCAATAAATAGAAATGACCTATAAAAATGTACTAATTATGAATATATTCAATAAAAAAACAGCTGATCCTTCTGCAGAACAGCTGTTTTTAAGATTCCATATTAAGTTTGTAAAATAAGTATGTAATGAAATTTTAGTTGATACAAGTAAAACGTATTAGCAAGTAATTTATGCGCTGCAGGCAAATGCATTTAACTAAATAATATTCTTAATACCTTCACAAATTCTTTTTGCAACGGCAGGATTATTCATAGTGTAAAGATGCACGCCCTCGGTGTTGTTAACCAACAGGTCAATAATCTGACTTAGTGCATATGACATACCGGCGTCAAACAGTGCTAGGGGGTTATTCTCATATCGAGTGAGTATTTTTTTAAATCTATCCGGTAAGGAAGCCCCGCACAAGGAAACAATTCGCTCGATTTGAGACTTGTTTATAACAGGCATAATTCCCGCTGTGACCGGTACATTTATCCCTGCTATTCTGCAGCTTTCAACAAATGAATAAAAATAGTCATTTTCAAAGAATAATTGTGTTATTAGGAAATCCGAGCCGGAATTAACCTTTTCCTTCAAATAGCTTAAATCCTGAATTTTGTTTTTTGATTCTGGATGACACTCAGGATAGCATGCTCCCGCGAGACAGAAATCCGTTGATTTTCTCAAGTAGCCAGTCAGCTCAGAAGCATAGCTGAAATCACTTTTTTCAGAAGCCTCAGGGCTTTTGTCACCTCTTAGAGCCAGTATATTCTCAATTCCGTTTTCTGAAAGTACATGAATAAAGCTATCAATTTCACTTTTAGTATAGCTTGAGCAGGTGAGATGTACCAGCGGTTCGATATGATACCGGTGTTTTAATTTTCTGGCGATTTCTATGGTTTTATTGTTGTTTGAGCTGCCGCCAGCACCAAAGGTAACACTAATGAAATCAGGCTTCAGCTCACTAAGGATGTCCAATGTTTCATCTATATCTCTAAGTGAGGTGTCTCTTTTAGGTGGAAAGATTTCAAAGGACAAGACTGGCTTTTTACAGGTGAAAATATCTTTTATCTTCATATTTATGCCCAGGCCCGGCATTTCACAAAAATCACATGGAAATATGGGACAGGTACCTCCTTGCATTACTAATATATTTTTTGTTAAGCTCTATCTCCAGCATTTAGGATTACTGCTTATAATTGTATTTTATGTGATTATTATTTTATATTCAATGCTTTACTTACTATTTATTAAAGGTACAATGCCTTACTGAGCTAATAAAACGCGCTGTATTTTGTATACAGTATCTTTACAAAAGGCTATAAAAGTGATAGATTTAACTTATATTAAATAATAGGGAGGAATAGAAATGGCAAGAACTAAACAAGCTATGGACGGCAATACAGCTGCTGCCCATGTATCTTATGCGTTTACAGATGTGGCAGCTATTTATCCGATAACGCCATCAAGCCCTATGGCTGATAATGTTGACATATGGTCTGCAGCAGGAAGAGAAAATATTTTTGGTAACCAGGTTAAAGTGGTTGAACTTCAATCTGAGGCAGGTGCTGCCGGTACTGTTCACGGTTCACTTGCAGCAGGTGCGCTTACTACAACCTTTACTGCATCTCAAGGTCTCCTTCTGATGATTCCGAATATGTACAAAATCGCTGGAGAGTTACTCCCAAGCGTTTTCCACGTATCTGCACGTACAGTTGCTACTCATGCACTGAATATTTTTGGTGATCATAGTGACGTATATGCATGTCGTCAGACAGGCTTTGCAATGCTTGCAGAATCAAATCCTCAGGAGGTTATGGATTTGAGTGCGGTTGCACATCTTGCAACCTTAGAGGGAAAAGTACCGTTTATAAACTTCTTTGATGGCTTCCGTACATCACATGAGGTTCAGAAAATTGAAGCATGGGATTATGCAGATCTAAAGGCTATGTGCAACATGGATGCTATCAGAGAATTCCGTGAGCATGCTCTAAATCCTGAAAAACCTACAATGCGTGGATCACACGAAAACGGAGATATATTCTTCCAGCATCGTGAAGCCTGCAACACTACATATGATAAATTGCCGGCTGTTGTTGAAAAATACATGGCTAAAGTAAATGAAAAACTCGGTACTAATTACGATCTATTCAACTACTACGGAGCACCGGATGCAGACCGTGTTATAGTAGCAATGGGATCCTTCTGCGATGTAGCTGAAGAGGTTATTGATTACTTAACAGCTGCAGGTGAAAAAGTTGGTCTTATCAAAGTTCGCTTATACCGCCCATGGGTATCCGGCAGCCTTCTTAAGGTTCTTCCAAAGACAGTAAAGAAGATTTCTGTCCTTGACCGTTCAAAGGAACCGGGTGCACTTGGAGAGCCCTTGTACCTTGATGTTGCTACAACTCTTCGTGAAGCAGGACTTAATGATATTGTCGTAACTAACGGACGCTATGGTCTTGGTTCAAAGGATACCCCTCCTTCATCAGTATTTGCTATATTCACTGAACTTAAGAAGGATGCTCCTAAACCCCGCTTCACAGTCGGTATTGTGGATGATGTTACTTACTTGAGTTTACCTGAAATCAAGCCGGCTCCTATTACAGCTGCTGCAGGTACGGTAGAATGTAAGTTCTGGGGTCTCGGTGGTGACGGTACTGTTGGTGCTAACAAGAACTCTACAAAAATTATCGGTGACCATACTGAAAAGTATATTCAAGCATACTTCCAATATGACTCAAAGAAAACCGGTGGTGTAACAATATCACACCTTAGATTTGGTGACAAACCGATTAAGAGTCCATATTACATCAATCAGGCAGACTTTGTTGCATGTCATAATCCATCCTACGTGGTAAAGGGCTTCAAAATGGTTCAGGATGTTAAGCCCGGCGGAATATTCATGATAAACTGCCAGTGGTCTGATGATGAACTGTCAACAAAATTAAATGCTGCAGCTAAGAAGTATATTGCTGATAACAATATTCAGTTATATACAATAAACGCTATTGATAAAGCCGATGAAATAGGTATGGGTAAGCGTACCAATACAATTCTTCAGTCAGCCTTCTTCAAATTGGCCAATGTAATGCCAATTGATGAAGCGATAAGATATATGAAGGATGCTGCCAAGAAATCCTACGGCAAGAAGGGCGATGCTATTGTAGAAATGAACTACAAGGCCATTGACGCCGGAGTTAGTGCACTTCATAAGGTTGAGGTACCTGCTTCATGGTCAAATCCTGAGGCTGATGCACCTGAAGCTGAAATTAAAGGCCGTCCTGAGTTAGTTAAGATGGTTAAGGAGCTTCTTATGCCAATCTCATTAATGGATGGAGACAGCCTGCCTGTATCTGCATTTGCTGATAAAGCTGACGGTCAGTTTGAACAGGGTGCTTCCGCATATGAAAAGCGCGGAACTGCCGTAATGGTTCCTGAATGGGATCCAAGCTTATGTATCCAGTGTAACAGCTGTGCATTTGTATGCTCACATGCAACTATCCGTCCATTCATGTTAAGTGAGGATGAAATAAAGGCTGCTCCTTCAAACATTAAGCTTGCTGACACAAAACCAAAAGCAAGTGAATACAAGTTTGCAATGAGTGTAACACCATTGGATTGTATGGGCTGTGGTGAGTGTATTACTGTATGCCCTGTTAAGGAAAAAGCTATTAAGATGGTTCCACAGGAATCACAGGCACATGAACAACCGGTATTTGATTACTTGGTTGCAAACGTCGGCAAGAAGCCTGGAACACCTGCTGATACTACTGTTAAGGGTTCTCAGTTCAACCAGCCCCTCCTCGAATTCTCAGGTAGCTGCGCAGGGTGTGCTGAAACATCCTATGCTCGTTTATTAACTCAGTTATATGGTGAGCAAATGTATATTTCAAATGCTACAGGTTGTTCCTCAATTTGGGGTGGTCCTGCTGCTACAAGCCCATATACAGTTAATAAGGATTCAAAACAAGGTCCTACATGGGCTAACTCATTGTTTGAAGATAATGCAGAGCATGGATATGGTATGCAACTCGGACAAAAGGTACTTCGTGATCAGGCTATAGCAAAGCTTGAGAAGTTAGCTGCCTCCGATAAAGCTCCTTCTGAGCTAAAGACTGCTATTGCTAAATATATTGAAACTAAAGATTTGACAAGAGAAAATACACCTGCCACTAAGGCCTTGGTCGTTGAACTTGAAAAGGCTGCAGCTGCAGGTTGTGAGCTTTCAAAGGAGATACTTGAAAAGAAACAGTATCTTGCCAAGAAATCTGTTTGGATCCTCGGCGGTGACGGCTGGGCATATGATATCGGCTTCGGTGGACTTGACCACGTACTTGCATCAGGTGAAAACGTCAACGTTATGGTATTCGATACAGAAATGTACTCAAATACAGGCGGACAGTTATCAAAAGCATCAAACATCGGTGAAGTATGTCAATTTGCTGCGGCAGGTAAGGATATCGGTAAGAAGAACCTCGCTGAAATAGCTATGAGCTATGGATATGTATATGTAGCGCAGATTGCTCTCGGAGCTAACCCAAATCAGACAATGAAGGCTATTGTAGAAGCTGAATCCTATAACGGACCTTCACTGATAATTTGTTATGCTCCCTGTGAGCTCCATGGTGTAAAGGGAGGAATGAATCACTGTCAGGATGAGATGAAAAAGGCAGTTGCCTCCGGCTACTGGAACCTATTCTCCTTCAACCCTGCACTTAAGGCGGAAGGAAAGAATCCGTTTACCTTAACCTCCAAGCCTGGAGACGGAACCTATCAGGACTTCCTCAATAATGAAACTCGATATACCCGTTTACAACGTGCATTCCCTGAACGTGCCGAGAAGCTTTTCAAAGAATCTGAGAAAGCTGCTATGGAACGTTACCAGCATTTGTTGAGGCTGGTGGAGCTTTATAAATAGTTTATTCTATGGTAGAGAATTGATGTAGAAATAGAAGATCGCCGTGCTGTGTTTAAGAGTCCGGCGGTTTTTTATGTAACAAATACTATAATTATCACAAAAATTACAATAATATCATTTGAAAAACTAAAAATGTTGAATTATAATAATTTATGGATTATTTTGTTGTTAAACCAAAAAATAACAAAGCAACATAATATTATCCGAGTACATAATTGCAGATACTATTTCGGAGGCGGGTTTATGACAAAGGTTGATAATGATGACTTTCAAAAGGTTCACAAGGTTTGCTTAACAATTATTGCAGTAGTAGTTACGCTATTGATGGTTCAGTCTTTTATTACAAGCAGTTTTGATGTATTTATGGGTACGGCTGTCAGAGGTTTGGTTATTTTTGGCTTAGCATTAATTGTTTACTTTTTGCCAATAAACAAAAATGTTAAGGGTTTTTTCTTAAGCAGCATGCCTGGGCTGGTTACAATACTACTGTTTATGTTGACGGACTATTCCATTCATAGACACTATATTATTATTGCCTCCATGACCATGGCAGCACTGTATTTTAAGAAGGAGATTATCCTGGCCTTCGGTCTTTTGATGAATGCAGGAATAGTTGCTGCGTACCTGTTACGTCCGCAGAATGTAGTTGGTGCTGAGGGAAAGCTTGTAGATTTTATATCGGTTTTCGTTCTACTAAATTCAAGTATCATTATACTGTACACCCTTAATAAATGGGGCAGAAGACTCTTGGATAACGCAACCAACAAGGAAGCTGAGACAAGGGAAATACTTGAAAAGCTTGAGAGTACCTTTGGAGTATTGGAGGATGGTACTAAACGACTTGATGATGAGATTTCGGATTTCAACAGGAGTATTACCTCCACAAGGGAAGCAAGTATGAACATTACAACAGCCATGGAAGAGATGGCAAGGGTTATACAGGAAGAAGCCAAAGGAATTCTAAGTATTAATAGTATTATGAGTGTATCCATGGAAAACGTGAAGCAGGCACAACAGATTTCAGATAACATTATACATGAATCCTCTAATATGATTTTCAAGGTTGAAGATGGATGGAGCAAAATAACTGACGCCGGAATGCAAATGGGAACAGTTGCTCAGGCTATGGAGAAAGCATCAAATACAGTTTCCGTTCTGCAAAAGAGTATGAATGATATAGTATCATCCCTTGAAGGCATCAGACAAATAGCAGACCAGACCAATTTGCTGGCATTGAATGCAGCTATTGAATCAGCCAGAGCCGGTGAGCAGGGAAGA
>JAEZIV010000299.1 GCA_023436515.1 Bacillota bacterium | reverse complement strand
TTAAAAGACCCTAAAAAGGTAATAATCGCCGGTGGTATTGTAATGGGAGTAGGCTTTTTCCTGGCACAATTTACAACCGAATCATCACCTTGGATTTTGTGGGCTACATACGGAATATTAGGCGGTTTTGGAATGGGTATGGCGTATACTACAACAATCTCTACCTGTCAAAAATGGTTTCCGGACAAAAGAGGTCTAGTTACAGGAATCATTGTAGCAGCACTAGGGTTTGGAGGACTTGTATTCACTCCGCTTGCTGAGGCTCTCATTGGAAATATCGGAGTTTTGAAGCCTTTCGCCTTCCTTGGAGTTATATTTGTAGTAGTTGCATTTGTGGGTTCCATATTTATTAAAAATCCCCCTGAGGGCTATAAGCCTAAAAACTGGGAGCCATCTATCAAAAATGGTGGGCATGTTGTTAGGGATTATTTACCCGGAGAAGTACTGAGAATGCCTCAGTTCTATCTTGTAACTCTTGCTCTGATGTGTGCTACTGCAGCAGGCTCTATGATGATACCAATGGCTAAAATTCTTGGTTTACAGCCTGACAGCGGTCTGTCAAAAGGCGCTGCGGTTGCCGGTGTAATGATAATTTCAGGATGTAACTCCTTTGGACGAGTATTCTGGGGTTGGATATCCGACAAGATTGGCAGAAAGCAAACTATTTTAATTCTGTTGGTGTTGACTGGTATAGCTATTGTAACTGTTTCCTTTGTAAAAGCATATCTGATGCTTGTCCTTATTGCAGTAATAGGCTTCTCATATGGTGGCTTCCTGGGTGTGTTCCCGGCATTAACTGCAGATTTCTGGGGTACAAAAAGTGGAGCGCAGATATATGGTATGGTTCTCCTGGGTTTTGGTGTAGGCGCTGTGGCTTCATCATACATAGTAGCTCATTTCAGCAAAACAAAGGATTTCCAGACAGCATTTATTATAGCTGCGATTGCGGCAATAGTAGGTATAGCGATAGTATCTCTTGTAAAAACTCCGCGTAGAAATGAATCGGAGCCAGTATTGGAGACAGCAGAAAAAACTCTTTAAATGAGCTTGATTTCTTAAGCTTTTCTAGTGACTAAAGTTCATATAATGAAAGAAAGTCCGTTTTTCCTGATAGCCTTATAGCTGTCATAGAAGAAACGGACTTTTTTTGTAAAAATTTGAAGTATTTTTCGTGACACAGTTCGACATAATATTTGAAAAGAAAGAGGTATTATTTATAAATGTAGTATGTATTGTATAGAAAATGTAGGTGAATTATGGAGACCTTCAGTTATATTGAAATAAATTTAATTGCTATTGCTATTATTGTAGTGATATTTTTTAACATTAGGAATAAAAGCGAAATATATTTCTATGATCAAAAGCTTTTTACATTGCTATTGTCTTTTTGCTCTCTAATTATATTGTTAGATTCTGCTACCTGGTTATTTAATACGCGTCCCGGCCAAGGGGTAATGGGTTTAAGTGTTATATTAAATACCTTATATTATATGCTTAACCCGGTACCCTGCATGCTTTGGGCTATTTATGCCGATTTCCAGATTAGTAAGGATGAACCCCGTATAAAGAAACTGTCTATACCACTTAGTTTTCCAGTTCTTATAAATGCTGTAATAGCAGTTTTAAGCCCGGCTTATGGGTTTCTGTTCAAGATTGATGAAAATAGTACATATCATAAAGGTAGTCTTACCTATGTAATGTATCTGATAAGCCTCTTTTACTTCTTGTATACCTTTCTTAAGTTGGTTAGAAACAAAAATAGAATTGAAAGAAAACAGTATTTTTCCTTGCTTGCTTTTCCAATACTTCCGATTATAAGTGCGGTTTTGCAGATGCTTTACATCGGAGTTTCAGTTATATGGATAAGTATGGCCTTTGCTTTACTGATTGTATTTATTAATATTCAAAACAAATTGTTATACACTGACCACCTTACCGGAGTGTATAACCGAAGACGGCTTGACAACTACCTGTCACAGAAAATGAAGAATAAAATGCGCGCGAGATACCTCGCCGGAGTTATGATAGATATAAATTCCTTTAAAAAGATTAATGATTTATTTGGTCATACTGCCGGAGATAATGCATTGATTATTGTTGCGGATATTCTCAGAAAATGCTTCAGAAAAAGTGACTTTATAGCAAGGTATGGAGGAGATGAGTTTGTTATAGTTATTGAAATCAAAGAAAAAGGTGACCTCCATAACATGATCAGCAGACTGAAGCAAAACGTTGATGCCTACAACATTAAGAACAATAATCCTTACGATATCAGTCTTAGCATTGGATATGACATCTACAATACCAAGGCCGGTATTTCGGTACAGAAGTTTTATAAGCATATTGACAAGCTAATGTATGAGGATAAAAAAAGTAGGGCAGTTAGCTGATTAGGCTCTATTAAATCCCATATTTTCCAGAGGCTTTGTCATAAAACAAGGGTAGGTGTGGGGGATTAAAAGTCCAAATAATGTATATGTATAAAATTGCCAATACCAGTATTACAGTTGTAAATGTGGTGAGGCCCTTAGTGTGTTTATATACATGGTATCCCAGTAGCTGAGCTACTCCCACAGCTAAAAGTGTAATTAAAATATCTACAATGATCAGCTCTTTTCCAAAGGCTTCGGTATAAAAATAGTATACCAGCATGGTAACAAAAACAGAGGTAACCACTGAGGTTAGCATTCCGGTAAACCACTTACTTGTTGAAATATTATACCTTTCTCTCTTGGTAATAAAGAAGATTATCCACCAACTGAGAATTGGGACTAGGAGTAGCTTTGTATGTTCCCATACACTTTCATTTACAGCAGATATGGCTCCAATAATTTTTACATTACCAGACCAATGATAGAGAAAGTGAAAGCAGGCTCCAAGAATAAAAAGCAATGGAATAGAGATAAAAACCCAAATTTTTAAAGTTTTATTTTCACTAATGTTAATCATCCCCCTTTCTTATATATATAGTACTGAGCTACTACTAAATATTCATAGTATTGTAAGGTACTAGTATTGTAGACTATGGGTGGGATGTAATAATTAATTAAAGGAGGAAGTATTATGAAAATGATTAAGCAAGCCGTAATGTTTATCCTTGTTCTGACACTAGTATTTTGTACATTACCAAATCCAGCTTTTGCTGCCGGTGAAAACTATGATGAACTTGTATCAGAGGGCTACAACCATTACTATGACGAAAACTATTCCGAAGCTATTAAGGTATTGGATATGGCTATTTCACTGGAACCTGACAGAGACTATGCTTATGAGGTCAAAGCCAAAGTACTGATTGAACAGGGAAAATTTGATGAAGCAATTAAATGTTTTGATATTGCTATAGGGAAAAACCCTGATGACGATTATTTACTAATTAAAAAGGCGAGAATCTTAGTTGACTGTAAAAAATATGATGAAGCTCTCAAGAATGTAGATGCCTACATTGAAAAGCAACCATCAGATACATCTGTTTATATAACAAAGGCCGATATACTTGTTAAGCAAGGTAAGATAGATATGGCATTGGATATATATGACAAGCTATTGGAGCAAAATCCAACTGATTATTACACATATATTGGCAAAAGTAATATACTAAAAAGTGTAGCTAGATTTGAAGAGGCCATAGAGGTTTTAGATAAAGCAACAAAAATTAAGCCGGATGAAGAATATGCTTATGATCAAAAAGTTGAACTTATGATGGATATTGGTAAGTTCAGTGATGCTGAGGCAGTATTAAACAAACTTATTGATAAAAATCCAACTAATATTTCCTTCTTGAGTAGGCGCGCAAGTATCTACGAAGAACTTATGCAATACGATAAGGCCATAAAGGACATTGATAAAATCAATACCCTCGACACAAAAAAGGAATATTCCTATATTCAACAGAACAAAGCTAAAATACAGGGAAAGCAGGGTAAATTTGCTGATGCTATAAAAACTTATGATGCACTTTTAAAGCAGACACCAAATAATTATTATCTAACAATTACTAAGGCA
This sequence comes from Bacillota bacterium, assembly GCA_023436515.1. Taxonomy (GTDB): domain Bacteria; phylum Bacillota; class Clostridia; order Acetivibrionales; family DSM-1351; genus Ruminiclostridium. The sequence goes on along the minus strand of JAEZIV010000299.1, from coordinate 2,219 downwards.
GATTTTCTTTTAAAAATAAACAAAGTCAATGAGGCCATTCTTAACTATGACAAAGCAATCAGCATAGATCCTAAGAATATATCTGGATATATTTATAAGGCATATGCACTTGATTACTTAGGAAAGTACTCGGAGGCTGTAAAACTACTTCAGAAGGCCATTGGCTCTATAAAATCAGATAATTTATACACGACTTTAGCTTATATTCATGGAAATAATAATAACAATAAAGAGGCAATTAAAGTTTATGATGAGGGTCTAAAGCTATATCCAAATAGTACTAGCTTGGTTACAGAAAAGACTCAATTTTTAGTTTATATGAAAAAGTATAATGATGCTTTGGTGTTAATTGATAAACATATCAAGCTGAATCCAAATTCATGGGATCTTATCTCTACTAAAATACTTTTATATAAAGCTCAAAATAAGCATGCTGATGCAATAAAGCTAATTGACGCCTATCTAAAATCAAATCCGGATGAACAGTATGTCCTTCTGGAAAAAGGGCGCTTATATGTGGCGTTGAAAAAGTATGGTGATGCTATTGCAATATACGATAAAATGCTAACTGCAAATCCATTCAATTCAAACGTTTTGTATAATAAGGCTTTAGCTTTATATTCGTCAGGAAATCATCAGGAAGGAACCAAATTCATTGATAAGGCAATAGCACTTAGCCCTTATCAAGGTTATCTATATCTTGAAAAGGGTGCGAATATGTATAAGAGCAAAAAGTATGATGAAGCCCTAAAAAGCTTTGATCTGGCAACAAAGGCAGATGCAACCAATGACACAGCACATTATAAAAAGGCATGTGCATTGGCAAAGCTAAATAAAGTCGGTGATGCTATAGCTAGTTTGAAAAAGGCAATTGAGCTTGACCCTAGTTATAAAGCACAGGCAAAGAAGGATGAAGCTTTCTCAGCAATAAAAAGTAAAAAGGAATTTACAGCTGTTGTAAAATAATTTTGATAGAGTTGAATTTGTAAACTTATAAAATTTCCAACATATAATGGTACATACGATATTAAGGAATGAGGAAAGTATTGTATGACTGTTACATCATTGGACGAAACAAGAATTTATTACGGTAGTGACCGGCTGAAGGAAGTCTTCCGGAGTATGGTACAAGGTAGTGCTCAAGAGGCTGTTAAATCCCTCAATAGCAAATATTTGAGATTTTCCACACTCTTTCTTCTTCAGCCGGATATTTGTACTGCAGATATTACTAGTCAGCTAAATACACGTAACAAGTATGCTCTTGATTTAATTAAGGATATTCTTTCTGAAGAAGAAATAAATTCAGAGAGAGTTTTAACTGAATATACACCGGATAATTATGCTTCGTTAAGATGGATTTTGGAAACAGGGTATTCTGAGGATGGACTAAGCGAGGAGTACGATCAGGTTCTAGATGCAGCTGCGATAATTCTCTCTAGGGTTTATAACGACAGGACCAGCCTAAAGATAATTGAAGAACTGATATTCAGCCGTCATAGAAAAGGCAGCTATATATACGACTTGACCTGGACCTTTTTTGAAGCGCTAAATCCAAGGGATATAGCTGTACTTGTGAAGAGGTTAAAGGCTTCGGAAACCAGTGATGTTGAACTAGCTTGTAGATTTCTCAATTTCATTCCCGGACTAAATGAAAAAAGGGATAATGAACAGCAGAATAAATACCAGAGTGCAATGAAGTGGATCAATGAAAATCAGAATTTTCTATACTTTACCGGCGCTTCTAATCAGCAGACCATCAACCCCCAAAGATATTCAGTTTCCTTGGAGGCCAAGTATCTGCAAAAATCAGCCTCTGTAGTAGCTTCCGGACAGACTCGGACTCTAAAAGGAATGGAGCAGAGCTGCCTGGATTGCTTTAACCGGCTGGATACTGAAACCAAGCAATTACTATCAGATTACTCCAATATACTTTTCAGGTCAAATCGCAACAGGTGGAACAAGTGGATTCAAGGTCCGATTGAACGGCAGATTGATGTCGCCCGAGGGGTAATGGAGGGATTGCAATGATAAGAATCAGCGGCAAAATGGTTGATCCTGTCCTCCTGACAAACCAGTACGGGCAGGCTATGGACAGGAAAATTCTCGATATTATGTTGAACAGCAGCAATGTCTATAATTTTGATACACAGAACCAGCTGACCTTTGAACTCAATCTTAGAAGAAGTATTGTAAATGCTTCTAAGGAGCTCAATAAGAGC
>JAEZIV010000284.1 GCA_023436515.1 Bacillota bacterium | reverse complement strand
GCTGTAACAGTCCATTGGCTATTTAGGAAATATTACTATAATTATTTTTTAGCAATCCATACCAGCATTTCTCCCGGAGCTCTATTACCCCACATAAAGTAGGGAACAGCCTTTAGCTCCACTTCCTTTTCATCTGACCTATAGGGAATGTAAAGCTCATCCCCACCAGCCCCGGCGTCAGTTCTAAAGCCATTAGCCTTTAGGAAAATTGCTCCTTCAAGCACACTGCTGTCCTCATGTGAAGAAATATCTGATTTCAGATCAAGTGCAAGGGCTGATAGGTTTTCCCCGTTATCTGTTTGTTCAAAGCAATACACCAACGGCCCTCTTAGAACAGCAACCTTTCCGGCATCAGCACGAACCTTTGGGTTTGCCTGCATTAGCTCAACAGACAACTCCATATCCAGAACTATCTCATCACCGGCTTTCCAGCAACCGCTTACCAGAGCATAGCCATTTTCAACTCCAATATTGGCGGCAGCTCTGCAGTTAACAGCTACTGACCAGTTCTTACACCAGTTTGGTATGCGAAGTGCAAGCACTACTTCACCTGCAGAGCAGGAAGTCACTGTAAACTTGATTTTCCCCTCCCAGGGATAGCGGTTTTCCTGCTTCAGCTTGATTATTCCGCTTTCGAGTTGTATTTCAGCTTCTCCACCGATATAGAGATGGGCATATACGGTATTTTTATCATATGAATATATATATTGATTCAAAGAGGTTAGCAACCTGGCAACATTAGGAGGACAGCAGGCACACCCGAACCACTTCTGCCTTACTGGCTTAACATGACGCTTGCCGGGGTTTTTTACCGATGCCTCAGGCCAAACCTCAAGGGGATTCACATAGAAAAAGTGTCTTCCATCCCGAGACATAGAACTCAATACCGTATTATAGAGTGCTCTCTCCATAACATCGGCATATCTTCCATGAGGTTCAATTTGCAGCATTCTGTGAGCAAAGAAGATCAAACCTATTGAAGCACAGGTTTCAGCATATATTGTATCATTGGGCAGATCATAATCAAAGGAAAATGCCTCTCCATGATGAGTCGAACCTATTCCCCCAGTAATATACATCTGCTTGTTAACAATGTTGTTCCACAAACGCCTGCAAGCATCCAGCAGCGATTGATCCCCTGTTTCTCTTGCCAGATCAGCCATGGCAGTATACATATATACAGCACGCACCGAATGCCCTATGGCCACCTCTTGTTCTCGTACCGGTTTATGGGCCTGGTTATATTCTAAATCCGGAGGAGGAACCTTAGTCTTGGTCCAATGGGAATACCCCATTCTCACTTCTTCCCATTCCCGAGTAAAGAAGTTTGGAGTCTTTCCCCTCTCGTCAATAAAGTATTTGCTTAGGTTTAGATATTTTTCATTACCTGTTGCTTCATACATTTTAACCAGAGCCAGCTCAACCTCCTGATGTCCGTCATAGCCCTGAATTTTTCCCGGTTCGGGGCCGAATACAGAATCAATATAATCTGCAAACCTGCACATAACGTCCAGCAGCTTTCTTTTTCCTGTTGCACTGTAATAAGCAACTGCAGCCTCCATCATATGTCCGGCAACATATAGCTCGTGACATTCATGAAGGTTTTTCCATCGCTTTGCCGGCTCCTTTATAATAAAATAAGTATCAAGATAACCATCCGGCTGCTGTGCTTTTTCTATAATGTCAATTATCCCGTCAGCTATCTCTTCCAGCTTCTCATCAGGATGGGACTGCAGACTATAAGCAACTGCTTCGAGCCATTTGGCAATATCACTATCCTGAAACACCATTCCACCAAACTCACCCTTTTCAAGTCCGGCAGCAATTTTAAAATTTTTCACGGCATAACTGGGATCAGCACCGGGAACTCTGTCGTTTAGTGCCTCCCACTGGTAAGGTATCACAGTATTTCTAACAAGGTCCACATATTCTGACCAAAAAGGATCCGAAAGGGTAACCTTTTTTAGATTGACAGGCTGAGCTTTTAGTATTTTGTCCTTCATTTTAATCACAAACCTTTCCGGCTATCAAAATCATTATAGTATCAAGCTGATTCCGCGAGCCTTAATATAACATTTATTAATAGGTGTAATAAACTGTATATTGTCAGTTTATACACAAAGGCTTTACAATATAAGTATGCCAAATAAAAACTCTGTTGTAAGTAGATAAAAAACACAAAAGGTGGAGAATATTAACTTATGTATTACCTAAGAGCCAATATAGAAAGACCATTACAACTGGTATCCTCCGGAATATTTACAGCTGATAGTGTTTGGAGCCATACAGAAAGGGTCATAGACAGTTTTGAGATTATAATGGGGATTCGTGGAAATGTATACCTTCAACAGGAGGAGGAAAGCTTTGTAGTTGGTGAGGGGGACTGCCTGCTGCTGCTTCCGGGCCATACCCACAAGGGCTATGCATCGTCACCAAGGGGTACCTCCTTTTTCTGGCTGCATTTTTACTGTGACGAAAATCACACTGTTTTAAGTGAAAAGGATGCACTGGAAGAAATAAGACTTGCCTATAACAATCCCTATTTTACCGGCTTTGAGAACAACATCCTCTTACCGTCTTTTTTTCATCCACCCAATACCGAAAGACTAAGCATATTATTTCATCAGCTTCTGCATATCCATGAATCCGAATACTATACCGGGCAAGGAATGAATTATCTTCTCACCTCACTGGCAATTGAGCTTACTGAGCAGACACTGTCTCAGACCACTGGCGCTAAAAAGCACTTGATAGAAAAGGAGAACCTGTCTAAAATTGTCAAATGGATTAATACTCATTACTCCTCTGCCGTCTCACTTAGTAAGGTGGCACATGAATTTAATTATTCAAAAGAGTATTTAGCCAGATACTTTAAAAAACACATGGGAATGAGCATGCAGGAGTATATAAATAAGCTGAAAATATCAAAGTCACGGGAGCTTTTGGTTCAATCCGACAAGCCTATCAAGGAAATTGCTTCTGAGCTAGGCTATAGTGATGATAAATATTTCCTGAGACTTTTCAAGCAATATGAAAGGATTACTCCACGGGAGTATCGAAGAGCATATCACAGGGTACACCTGAATAACAAATAAGAATTTCTATTTACTTTACTATGCCTCCTTTACTGACCTGTTAAAATGATATATTATAAAATTAATGAAGTATTATCCCATAGATGTGGTAGATACATTATACACACAGGAGTTGTACTTGATTCATGAACTAAATACAGTTATTTTTAAGGAATAATCCTAATTAGGGCAAACCTTTACTTTTACGTTTGTAATAATTTTAGTGCGCCATAGGCGCAGATGGGAGACTAGCGTGAAAAATACATTCGGTTGGTCATCATGTTTTTCACGCAGTAATATTTGTGTCGCCACGGTAACGGCGAAATGGAGGTTAATATGAACTGGTTAAGAAAATTTATGATGGGACGCTACGGTGTTGACCAGTTGGCTGCGGGGCTGCTTTTTCTATCCTTTATACTATCTGTTATTTTTTATATATTCCCCTTAGGTTTACTGAGCTATCTGGTATATGCACCGTTTATACTGTTCCTCCTGCGCGCTCTTTCAAAAAATCATAATGCCAGACAGAAGGAAAATATGGCTTTTTTAAAGCTGTGGAATCCTATAGCAGCCTGGGTTGGTAAAAAAAGTCGCAGATTGAGCAGCTACAGAACCCATAGATACTTTAAGTGTCCGGGCTGTAGTCAAGAGGTAAGAGTCCCCAAGGGAAAGGGAAAGATCAAGATAACCTGTCCAAAATGCAGATTAGAATTTATAAAGAAAAGCTGATACCGGTTCTTAAGAGGCAGTCCCCAATATAAGGATTGCCTTTTTTATTGTGCGCCCAGCTCGGGCGCTTTTACCTTATATCTTTTACGCTGTCTCTTATAATAAGCTCGGTATAAATCTCGGTTTTTTGAATTATTGTATCACTGCTTTCAAGCTTTTTGATCAACCTCTTTACCGCAAGACTTCCCATTTCCTGCTTGTACACCTTTATGGTTGTCAGCCTCGGACTTGTTATTTCACAGAAGGGCATATCATCAAAGCCTATGATGGATATATCCTCAGGAATTTTATAGCCCTTTTCCATAAGAGCTTTCATAGCTCCGAAGGCTATTGTATCATTATCGGCAAAAAAGGCTGTGGGCAGCTCACTTTTGCTATTAAGAAATTCTAGCATATCGAGGTAAGCACCATCCATTGAAGGAGCAAGCTTTACATGGAATGCCTCCATACCAACTAAATTACCTTCCTTGATGGCCTCAAGGTAGCCCTGTTTTCTATAGTAAAAATTGTTGATATATGCTGAACTGTTCAAATATCCAATCTTTGTGTGACCGTTATCAATAAGGTATTTTGTTGCTTTATAGGCAGCATCTTCATTATTAATAAGCACGGAATCATAAATTCCTTCCCTAAAGCAGTTATCTATAAGTATCACAGGATAGGGGCACTTCTCAAATAGCTTTATATCCTCCATAAGCATCTCTGTTGCAAGCAGAATCAGTCCGGAAGTAAAATCACTGCATATATTGCTGATCGATTCAGTATAATCTTCATCTGCTATGCTTAAATGAGAAATCAACAGTTCATAGCCCTGATACCTGCACTCCTTTACAATTCCCTCTATTAGAGAAGAAAAGAACGGAGTATCTGTAACAACGTGGCCATGTCTCCTAAAAATAACAAACCGTAAGCTCCTTCTGTTTCTAAAAGCATTTGAACCGGTTGCAGGAGACACCTTTGCAAGCTTAGTAACATCCTTTACTGTAGACTTCATTTTTCACACCCCTCAGCATGTAATAACTATTACAATAAATACCCAATTGTTAGTTTTTCTGCTATTTATTTTATTATATCAGATCATGCAATGGATATATAGTAGGTAAGCTTGCTTGCTTTTTAAGGCATTTACACTCTAAGGCACTAAAAACAGACCGATTTATAACCCGGTCTGTTTACAGTTACTACTCTATTTAGAC
>JAEZIV010000214.1 GCA_023436515.1 Bacillota bacterium | reverse complement strand
TCTCTTCAGCAATGGTAAAAGCAACCTGAATATCCCCGTGAGGTATATTATTCTCCTTTAATACCTTCAGTACCTCTAATATAATGGCAATGCCGGCAGCATCGTCGCCCCCGAGAATTGTTGTTCCATCACTGGTAATTATATCACCTCTTACAACAGGCTTCTTGCCTATACCCGGAACCACAGTATCCATATGAGCTGTCAGCAATACCCCGGGTATTGACTCATTGCCCTTTATTGTACAGATTAGATTTCCGCATTGCCCACCAAGCTTTTCACCGGCATTATCCTCCACAGGCTTATAACCAAGAGCCTCTAGCTTACTTTTGAGAGTATCACACATTTTTCTCTCTTTTAAAGACAAGCTATCTATTTGAACCAATTCTAAAAACTCATTAACAAGCCTTTCTGTATTAACCAACCGACCCACTCCTCAAATATTTTTAAAGTCTCTATTTTAATATACCCAAATAAACACATTAATCACAAAAATATATAGTGCAATCAGGCTAAATTAAAAAATATGACGCCTTAAGTCTTAAGTTAACTCAGCTTGACTAATCCCAATCATATTTTACCATTTTCCCTTCTGTTTTAAGATTGGCAAAATCATTCTGTCGCAACGCTTCGTATACTACTATAGCTACTGAATTTGACAGATTTAAGGATCTTATCCCTTCCTTCATCGGAATCCTTATACAATTTTCCTTGTTTCCCTTTAGAAGCTCTTCGGGCAATCCCGCCGTCTCTTTTCCGAAAAGAATGAAGCAGTCCTCCTCATAGCTTACATCACAGTAGGTATGGATAGCTTTAGTAGTTGAATAATAAAGCTTCTTATCCCCAAACATACTTAAGAATGCCTGTAGATTATCATAATATTTGACCTGTGCTTCGTCCCAGTAGTCTAATCCTGCTCTTTTTAAATATCTGTCATCTATAGAAAAACCAAGGGGACCCACCAAATGCAGAACTGCTCCTGTAGCTGCACAGGTGCGTACTATATTGCCTGTATTCTGGGGAATCTCAGGTTCAATTAAAACAATATTAAGGGACACTTCCGGTACCTCCTTCGAGTACTAAGTACTGACTGAATATATACTATCAAATTTTAATTATATTAATAATATCAGTAAAATACATCAATTAGCTGTAAAGCAAAAAGATGGTATTAAACCATCTTTTAAATTGATACTAAACTAGTCTATCATTTTTTATAATTGATAAGCAAATTATTAATCTTCAACAGAAATATCTATTTCTAAAATCTCATCATCACTTAAGTAAAGAGGAATGCATATTGTTTTCATCTTTGACGGAGTGATCTGCAGGTTTTCACCAAACAATAAGGACGGCGGAGTAATCTCAATCCCAATACCCTTATTATATAAAATAGTTGCAGTATTACCCAATATCATATTTGTTAATTCCGATAATGCACTCTTGGAAATCTCATTTAGCTCATCTACAGGCATTCCATACATCATTGCTGATGCTACCTTGAATGCAACATTTTTATTCATTGTGAAAATTGCCTGACCTCTTATCTTACCGGTAATACCCACAATGATTAAAATAGATTCTCCCATGTAAGGTGCCGACTTCAAAAACACCTTGCCTAACTTGGCATCAACATTGGCAACTTGCTTTAACACAGTCTGACTAGCTTCAATAAACGGATTTATGTATTCTATATTCATAATTGTCCACCTTATTTCTTAGTTTAAATTCATATTTAAAAACATCCTAAATGTATGAATAGAAAATCATACCTTATTATATATAATTATTATACAAAATTCTATATTTTTTTCAAATTTCCTTCCATTAAATCTTTTTGTAAAAAAAATACTCCTTGAAACCAAGTAAACTTAACGATACCAGTTTAAGAAGCAAGCTATATAAATCAGTTGGATGCCAGCCAGGATATACTCTACTCCTGGCTGTTCCTTTATCATCTCTTTGCTTTGGGCTTTGCTACCACAGCCATTATATAGCCGAAGAATACAGCTGCTCCAAGTCCTGCCGCCGCCGCTTTAAAACCTCCTGTTAAAGCCCCCATTAAGCCGGTTTGATCTACTTCCTTAAAAACACCTTTAGCCAAACTATATCCAAAGCCAGTAAGGGGTATAGTTGCACCTGCACCGCCAATATCAACAATTTTTTGATATATTCCAAGTGCTGTAAGGACTACTCCTACAACCACAAATAAAACAAGAATTCTGGCTGGTGTAAGCTTGGTTTTGTCAATCAGCAGCTGTCCGATGGCACAGATTACACCTCCAACTAAAAAAGCGCTTATATAACTCATATATTTATCTCCTGTTCTCACTTTGTTGTATAATGAGCAATAATACAGGTAATGGTTATTACCTGCCTCACTAATCCATACTTCTGTGAATACTGATTGCATGAGCAATGCCGGGAATGGTTTCCTTCTGTTGTGTGCTCGTCGGACTCATCAGTGCCCCTGTCGCCACAAACAGTAACCTTTTGAGGTTTCCCTTCATTATCTGTCCGTATATATAACCTGCAAATACTGTGGCAGAACAGCCGCAGCCGCTGCCTCCGGAATGAATATCCTGTGACTTCATATCAAATATCATACAACCGCAGTCATTATATCTGTTTTCAATATCCAAACCATTCATTTTTAATAGGTCAATGCATATTTTTTTCCCTACCTTACCCAAATCTCCAGTGATAACAAGATCATAGTAATCCGGCGCAAAGCCTGTGTCTGCAAAATGGGTAAGAATTGTATCCGCTGCCGCAGGAGCCATTGCTGCCCCCATGTTATTGGCATCACTTATTCCCATATCGTTTATTTTACCTGTTGTAGCATACTTTATATATGGTCCTGTTTGTTCAGATGTAAGTATTGCAGCACCCGAACCGGTTACCGTCCACTGAGAGGTTGGGGCTCTTTGGCTTCCCAGTTCCAGGGGATATCTAAATTGCCTCTCTGCAGAAC
>JAEZIV010000189.1 GCA_023436515.1 Bacillota bacterium | reverse complement strand
ATATTATCATCCCAGCCCGCCTTTCGCGCAATCTCCAAGGTGGATTGAGATACCCTTGTTCTAAATCTGGTAATGTCCTTAATTGCCTTCCATATCTGCTGAATCTCTTGGATACTAAGCTTGGTTTGATTAAGAAGAATAAAATGCTTACTTAAATCTTCATCATTAAATAAGACAAAGCAATCTGCAGAAATAGACTCATCCCTTCCTGCTCTTCCAGCCTCCTGTATATAGTTTTCAAGAGAATCAGAAATATCATGGTGAATAACCATGCCCACATCCTTTTTGTCTACTCCCATACCAAAAGCAGACGTTGCAACCATGATCTGTACCTCTCCCTTAATAAATGCATCTTGGTTTTCGGTTTTTTCCTGCTTCTCCATTTTTCCATGGTATGGCCTAGCCTGATAACCATCCTGTACTAGTCTTTTCGCCAAGGAATATGCCTTCCTTGTACGTGATACATAAATGATGGTCGGGCAGTTTCTTTCTTCAATTAAATCTCGTACTGTGTTGTATTTTTCTTCCTCACTCTCTTTTTCAAATACTTTATAACGCAAGTTGCTCCTTGATGCACTTGAACTGAATACTTCCATTTCAATAGATAACTTTTCCTTAAAATACTGACAAATATCTTCTATAACTTTTTGCTTTGCTGTAGCAGTAAAGCAAGAAACAGGTATTCCTTCCTCTAAGTTTTTCTTCTCCTGCAATGATTTTATGAAGTCCCCAATATATAAATAATCAACTCTAAAATCCTGACCCCATGACGAAAAACAGTGTGCTTCATCTATGACAAACCTAACAACATTTCTTCCCAAAAGCAGACGCTCTATTGTCTTTGAACGCAAAGTCTCAGGGGAAATATAGAGAATAGTGGCGGAACCGTTTTCGACTCTTTCAAAGGATTTTGCTCTTTCGATGGGATCCAGTAAGCCATTTATAGTTACGGCCTCGGTAATGCCCACTTTCTCCAGATTATCTACCTGATCTTTCATTAATGACTGCAAAGGTGAAATAACGACGGTCAATCCTTTTGAATTTATACCGCTCATTAACGCCGGCACTTGAAAAGTAATGGACTTCCCACCACCGGTTGGAAATACCGCTATTAACGATTTATTGGAAACTGCAGCCTTGACCGCCTTCTCTTGAAGAGGTTCTCCTCCATAGGTTCTGTATGCGTCAAAGTCGAAGAATCGTTTCAGACCTTTGTGAATATCAAGTGCATGATTACAGTACGAACACCCCTTCAAACACGGGTTGCTTCTTAGCAAAAACATAATTTTATCAACTGCAGGATAATTTCTCAACACCCATGGAGGTGTAATTGAATACCTGCTTTGTGTGTTAATTAATGCTAAGCTATACGCTAGTTCTATAGGGTTGTTTGTTATAATCTCGGGAAGGCTTGCCTGTTCACATATTTGAGAATGAAACTTTTTACGAATTACGTCTTCTATGTTTATATCAATTTCTCTGTATTCAAGGAAATGAAAGAAGGAGCGAAACTCTTTTTTGTCTTTTAATAAATAAAAATAAATTCTTTTTTGTAAATTATCCATCTGATGAAAAGCATTAACCTCATCAAAAAAGAGGTCTTTAGCTTTTATTGAATCATTTAGTGGATTATTGCTATCTTCTGTCTGGAGCTTATCATCCTTCAGTAAAGCGTGATAAGGTTTCGTTGGAAACAGTAGTGGAGAAAGATACAACGTGTCAATAAAATTTATATGCCTTAGTTCATTGCCAATTGGAGTTTTATGTATATACTTCAGGTCATGATTGAAAATATTATGACCACAAACGTACTGTGATCCATGTAAAAACTTCCCAAATTCATAAATAGAGCTGGAATGAAATGAACTGCCATCCACCTTAACACTACCGATGTCAAGAATTTTACCACTGTCAGGCTCTATTTCAGTATCGATAAAAGTAATGAATTTCATGTTCATTCCCTCCTGCCTACGTCAAATAGTATTGTCTTTAAATTCCATGAAAAATGTCGTAGATTCCTCTGCTTATGTTGCAAATTGAGCTGTGTTGCATCCTATAAACAACTGGTAGCATATTACTGCAAAATTAACCTCTATCGTTACAAAACAATTCTTTAAAGCACCATACAATCCCTGCATTTTTTAGTGCTTCTTTCAATTGAACTTTTTTCGATCTGCATAAATTATATATTATTGTGTTTTTTTGGTAAATAACTTTTTTACATTATTTCCTTTTAAATCTCTAGTAATTCTATACTTCATCAAATATTTCTACAAAAATTTGAAACCCTCCGATTAATACTCAAACAAGGATACCCAAAACTTCTAGGGGAGAGCTTGTTTAGTAACTAACCCATTTAAAAAGCCACAAGGCATCGTGCCCTTGTGGCTTTTTTATCAATAGCTTTTTCTGAACCTTACGGCAAATATTAAAGCAGCGATTAGAATAAGTGATAAAACTCCAATTTGAATTAGATTATTAGTTCCAACGCTCTGGCCAGCCGGCGCATTTACCGTAAAACCTTTCGAATTATTATTTTCTCCCCACTGCTGCCTTCCTCCAAAATTATTCGGAGGAGTTCTGTTATTGCTGTTTTGTCCCGTTCTGCCAAAAAGCCCTCCAGCCATTGTTGAAATCTGATCAATCTGCTCAGTGGTTAAGCCAATAGCTTTCAGAGACTCTTTAACCTCGTCTGTAATGTCCCCGTTTGCCTGTTGGAGGATTTCCATGGCTTTCCTCATTAGCTCTGTATCCATAGAATTATTCATGCCTCCGGGGAATGTGTTTCCATCCCCACCACCCATTCTGTTGGGAAAGCCGTTGTTATCTCCACCTCTACCACCCATCATACTGCCAAGGTCAGATAAATTCAGATTCTCTGCCTGTATAAGCTTATCAGCATTTTTATTTTGCTCTGTTGTAGTGGAGGGAATAGTCCCATCAAGTTGACCCTGTATACTATCGGAACGTAAGTTACCAAGAGTAATAAAGGTTGAAATAGCTGTTTTATATTCATCATAGGTGCAGAATGCAGTACTATCATTTTTTACATAATCAGAAATCAACGCATCAAGGGTATTGATTTTTTCCTCGAACTTACCGTTTGCAAAATACTTGTCAACCAACTGCTGCAAATAGCTGTGATACCTCTCCAAATACTCTGTGTTAGAAAACAGCTTTTCGATCAGGGGGCGGCTTGACATCTCAACGCCGCTTAGAGGAGTGTCAATTGGAAAGTTAATCACTGAAGCTGCACTTCCACTTTGAAAACCGCCCCATGCAAGGTTATAGTCCCAAGGCAGGACAGTTATCTTTCCATCACGCTCGTATAT
>JAEZIV010000147.1 GCA_023436515.1 Bacillota bacterium | reverse complement strand
GTCCTACTGGGGTAGACCAGGGATTGTCAACACCGCCTCCATTAACAAACATTGTAAAAGTTTTCATTTCCTTCTTTTCTTGTGTACTTGCTCCTGATGTGCTTGTTCCTACATCAGAAGACTTAGCTTCTTCGCCTTTGCCGCCACAACCAGCCAAAAAGGTTGTTGCTGCCAGCATACCTGCAACTGCTAACGCCGTAATTCGGTAAAACTTCATATCTTGTCCTCCCAAAATATTTTTTTATTTACATAATATCTCCCTGCAGGAAAATACAAATGTTACTGTGACAAATAATTTTGAAAACTTTTTGAAGAGAAAATCTGAGTAGCAATGCTTAAATTGCTTTATGGCAAAATTATAAGTGATGATTCGACAAAGATAAATATAAATAACTAAAGATTTTATAGTAAAAATTTAATATCAATTTCTATATTTTTTTATGTAAATAAAATAACTTTAATTAACCATATAAATACTAAAGTTTGTTTATTGAAGGATTTTCAAAAGAACGCTAGTATTGTCTGAAATAAATGTGTACAGCTATATTATAACCCATTCACTCTCATAAATGAAAGGATGATAAAAAAATGGAATATGGTAAATCCATCCTCCCCGTTCTTCCTGATGATCCCAAAGCTTATGTTTTCACAACCGAAGAATTCGGTGCCGACCCTACAGGGTCAGCAGACAACACCTTAGCACTACAGGCAGCTGTTGATAGACTTGAATCGGAAGCTCATAATGGCATTATTTTTATACCTGAAGGTATATACCGTTTTGAAGGTACCGTAAATCTTTGGCAGGGAATACGCCTTATAGGCTTTGGCAGCAGCCGTCCGGTTTTCACTGTGGCCGAAAATTCTCAAGGCTTTCAAGGCCCTGATTCCAGGTACATAATTCACTTTAGAGTTAACAGGCCAAAGCCGGGAGAAGAGCTGCGTGATGCACAAAACACAACCTTTTACAGCGGTCTGCGAAACATTGATTTCAGGATTGGTAAGGGCAATCCGGGACTGGTTGCCTGCCGCTTCAGAGTGGCACAGCTTTGCTCAATAGAAGATGCGGATTTCTACATGGAAGACAGCCGGGCAGCAGTGGAAATGGTAGGTAATGAAATAGAACGCTGTCGTTTCTTTGGAGGACAATATGGCCTTCTTACAGGAGAAACAGTTCCTTACTGGCCCTTTTATCTTGGTGATTGTATCTTTTCTGACCAGACCAAAGCATGTATCTCCACCTATCGTGCAGGTATGACCATGCTTAGGAACACCCTGTCAAACGCTCCCTATGGCATATATGTGCCTAACAAGGAGCAGGATAATCATTACATTGAAGAGTTTGAAAGACTGTATATGCATGACTGCCGTTTTGAAAACCTGTCCAAGGCTGGTATCAGTATGAATATGGTGCGATATCCTCAGAACTGGCTCCATGCAGAAAAGATATTCTGCAATTCGGTTCCGAGATTCTTTGAATCCTTTGGCTATCAATACAACCATCATATAGGAGTTCCTCATATAGAGCCTTCGACTAACTGTTACGGTGTTGATATTCATATGGGTTTGCGTATTGACGTTGATAATGAGGATGTAAAGCGGGCATTTAATCTTGATTACCACGTATCCCCCCTTGAACTTATGCCGCCTCAGTCCTCTCCTGATTATGTACCTGCTCCCTGCATTACAGATTGTATTAACCTAAAGACTCTTGGTGCCGTGGGTGATGGAATTACCGATGACACCGATATTTTCGAGAGAGCCATTGATCAGTATGACAATATTTATATCCCACAGGGTAAATACTTACTTACAAGGGGTCTGAAGCTGAAGAAGAACACAACCCTTGTGGGACTGCATAGCAGTATGACAAGACTTTGCCTGAAGGATCATTCCACAGGCTTTGACAACCCCAATGCTCCAGCCGCCATGCTATCCATACCTGAAGGTGGCCTTAACCACATATCCGGTCTATACTTTGACGGTGGTAGGAATAAGGGTGTTATACAGGTTGATTGGATGGGTGCGCCCAGTTCTATTATGGAGGACTGTATGTTTGACTTCGGCGGTCACGGAAAAATTACCAAGGGTCGTGACAGATACTATTGCATTTACGTTCACGATGGTGGTGCCGGTGTTTTCAAAAATATATGGATTCCTGATGTATGGACCAGAGATGGATTCCATATCAGCAACACCTCTGCTCCAGGTCAGATATGGATGATTTCAGTAGAGCACCATCTTGATATTGAGGTTGTTCTAGAGAATGTTTCAAACTGGAAGATAGTTGCACTTCAAACTGAAGAAAATCTGGGAAGTGAATACGCAGCTTCAATTCAAATTGACAACTGCTATGACCTGGAAATAGCAAATCTATTCCAGTACAGAGTTCAGGCTATAAACATTCAGCACCCAAATGCAGCACTTATAAACAACTGTAAAAACCTTACGATAAATGGTATCCACTGCTTCAGTATAGGACCTACGCCATTTACAAACTCAGCTCTCATTGATGGAAAGCTGCATATAAAGGATCTTGAGATAGGTACGCTACAGGTAAATTGTTAGGCCTCCTCCTTAAATGGCAAAGAAATAGCCAAAGGCCAAAGCAAATTCTTTCATAATAACAAAGCAAAAGTCCGGGAGTGTCAACTCTCCGGACTTTTGTAGATTTATGTTCTATTTAATAACCGTCATGCCTCCCATGTATGGCTGTAAGGCTGTGGGAATATTTACAGAGCCGTCAGCATTGAGATTGTTCTCCAGGAAAGCAATCAGCATTCTAGGAGGTGCAACCACTGTATTGTTTAAGGTGTGAGCAAAGTACTTTCCATTCTCGCCATCCACTCGGATTTTCAGACGTCTGGCCTGGGCATCACCCAGATTGGAACAGCTGCCAACCTCAAAGTACTTTTTCTGTCTTGGTGACCAGGCTTCAATATCAACCGATTTTACCTTCAGATCTGCCAAATCCCCTGAGCAGCATTCTAGAGTTCTCACCGGAATATCAAGTGTGCGGAACAAGTCCACAGTATTTCTCCAGAGCTTGTGGTACCATTCCATACTTTCCTCCGGTTTACATACCACGATCATTTCCTGCTTTTCAAACTGATGTATTCTATAAACGCCTCTTTCTTCAAGGCCATGAGCTCCCTTTTCCTTTCTGAAGCAGGGTGAGTAGCTTGTCAAAGTCTGGGGTAGTGTACCTTCAGGCAAAATTGTATCAATAAACTTACCAATCATAGAGTGTTCACTGGTCCCTATCAGGTAGAGATCCTCGCCCTCGATTTTGTACATCATTGCATCCATTTCTGCAAAGCTCATTACACCTGTTACAACCTCGCTTCTGATCATAAACGGAGGTATGAAGTATGTAAACCCCCTGTCGATCATGAAATCTCTGGCATATGATATTACGGCAGAATGAAGTCTCGCTATATTCCCCATAAGATAATAAAAGCCGTTGCCTGCTACCTTCCTTGCACTATCCAGATCAATCCCGCTCAACTTCTCCATTATTTCAGTATGGTATGGCACATCAAAATCCTTTAGAGCCGGCTCACCAAAGCGTTCCACCTCCACATTCTCACTGTCGTCCTTCCCCAGTGGAACACTTGGATCGATTATATTCGGAATAGTCATCATAATAGTCTTAACTTTTGCTTCAAGCTCATTTTCTTTGACTTCAAGTTCAGCAAGACGTGCGGCCTCAGCGTTAACCTTCTGCTTTAAAACTTCCGCCTCATCCTTTTTGCCCTGAGCCATTAATCCGCCTATCTGCTTTGAAATCTTGTTTCTATCTGCTCTTAATGCCTCCGCTTCCTGCTTTGCACTTCTCAGCTCTGCATCCAGGGCAATAACCTCATCAACAAGGCCCAGCTTCTTATCCTGGAACTTGTTCCTTATATTCTGCTTTACAATTTCAGGGTTTTCTCTGACAAATCTTAAATCCAACATAACAGCTCTCTCCAATCTAATAATTTAATACAAAAACAAAGGCAGCCCCACCATGAAAATAAAAAACTTCCATCCCAAAACTAAACACTGGGACGAAAGTATTCCGCGTTGCCACCCAAATTGCCGTTACAAATGTACCGACCACTCAAACCTTGTACTGTATAGGGTACAAACCTTTCGACATTTAATCGAAAGCTCAAAAAGTGGACCGATTTAGCCTTTCACCGATTTGCACCAACCACCGGCTCTCTGTAGAAATACCTAAACCTTTTCTTTTATCATCGCTTGTGCTTATATTAAGGACAAATCATTTATCCTAGTAAACTTTATACAAATATTAATATGCACTATTATATATTCTTTTATCCCGGTTTTCAAGAAAAATTAATGCTTGCTTGATTTCTTCATTACAGCCAGTTTGATTTGTTCCTCGATAAAAAGGAACTATCTTTTGTCTAACCCCAGAAGTTTACTTAAAGCCTTCTCTCTGGTAGCAATGGCACCCTTAGGGCAGAGCTCCTGACAGCAGAAGCATCTGATACATTTCTTATAATTCCACCTTGGTATGGTTTTTCCATTATTCTCAACAAAGGATATTACCGTTGATTTTTCAGGACAAGCCTCATCACAGAGCCTGCAGCCAATACATTTATCCTCCTCCAGCACCGGATCGGGGGCAGTGAGGGAGGATACAAGACGCGTCAAACCGGGAGTGAGGAAATTAATCATCTTTGCATTTCTGGAAAGCTTAAAGTCCTCACACTTCATACTAGCTATACTTTCACCCATGACCTTTATCTCTTCGGGAAGCACTGCCCCCCACTTTGTATCATAAGCTGCCTTTAAAAAGGGAACCGATAGAACATTATCGTAGCCTATAAGCCTTACTGCGGCAGAATCGACAGCAGTAAGGGATTCCCCCATGATAAGTGTATTCATCTTTTTAGGTGTACCATTACGAGGTCCGTTACCTTCCATTGCTACTATGCCGTCCAGAATTGCAAAGCTGGTCTTTACAACAGAATTCAAATCCAGCAGCATCCTGCTGAAGCTTGCCGCATCGGGTAGCTTTGTATGCCATTGTGCCTTTTGTCCACCGGGAATACAACCGAACTGATTCTTAACAGCTCCTGTATAGTACATCATTGCATGGGTTTTAAGCTTTGGAAGTGTTATAACCACATCAGCCTCATAAGCAGCCTTAGCTACCGTCCAAAACCTGTACCTTATGGGGTTATCAAGCTCACAGTGTACAATTTCCCTGTTAAAATCAGCATAGCTGACGCCGTACTTTTCAGCAATTTCCATCATACCGGACTTTTCCGCGGCCCTCCGGGTATCCTCCTGTCCGGGAGAATCTCCAAAGGAAATATTGCTGCTGTATTTCCGGACTATTCTTACCACTGCTTCAAAAACTGCGTAATGTGTTATAATTGGAGATCCCTTCTCTACAACACTGAGAAAATTTGGCTTAAGCAATACCTTGCTGTCATGGGGGATTAACCTTCGAAGAAAGGCGTCTCCTCCCAGAAGCTCAAAGCCCTTCCTGAGGGCTTCCTCAATTTTATCTACATCATATTCGGTACATTTAAGCAAAGCCACCTTTTCCATGTTATCATTTCCCCCATTGTGGTCTAAACACATTAAGTCTGTCAGAATTATTTTCCCTTGAGCTTGTATATTATCTATAATAACTTATTATTGATAATATACAAGCATAGTTACTCAAAGACAATTTCATACTAAACATATAATATTTATATGTTTTTTTATAATTATCTATTGACAATTGAAAATTGCTGCTTTATAATCAAATCATAGTATTTATATATGAAATATATGAAATTTGTCTTGAAGTTTAGAAAATATATTAACGAAATATAATAATATAAAGGAGAGTATATATATGTCAAAAATATCTAAAAGCCTAACTGATTTAATTGGAAGGACACCACTGCTGGAGCTATCAAATTATGAAACCAAGCATGCGCTAAAAGCTACACTGATTGCTAAACTTGAATACTTCAACCCTGCCGGAAGTGTTAAGGATAGAATTGCAAAGGCTATGATTGATGATGCCGAAGCAAAGGGCCTGCTAAAGCCTGAGTCAGTGATAATCGAGCCTACAAGCGGAAATACCGGAATAGGCCTTGCCTCAGTTGCTGCTGCAAGAGGCTATAAAATCATTCTGACTATGCCTGAAACAATGAGTATTGAGAGAAGAAACCTCCTGAAGGCTTACGGCGCCGAGTTGGTTCTCACAGAAGGCTCAAAGGGCATGAAGGGTGCTATAGCCAAGGCTGAAGAGCTTGCGAAGGAAACTCCCAACAGCTTCCTGCCGGGACAGTTTGTAAATCCTGCAAATCCTGCAGTGCACAAGGCTACTACAGGGCCTGAAATTTGGGAGGATACCGACGGAAGGGTAGATATTTTTGTAGCAGGAATCGGAACAGGCGGAACCATTAGCGGAGTAGGTGAATTCCTAAAATCCAAGAACCCCGATGTTAAAATAGTTGCTGTTGAGCCTGCAGGCTCACCGGTTCTGTCAAAGGGAACACCGGGAGCCCATAAAATTCAGGGAATTGGTGCCGGCTTTGTTCCTGATACATTAAACACAAAGATTTATGACGAAATTATCACGGTAGAAAACGAGGATGCCTTTACCTCAGGCAGAGAGGTATCAAGAGTAGAGGGCTTGCTGGTGGGTATTTCCTCAGGGGCAGCGCTGTGGGCTGCCACAGAAGTTGCAAAGAGACCTGAAAATGCAGGTAAGACAATAGTTGTGTTACTCCCTGATACAGGTGAAAGATATCTCTCCACTCCATTATTCTCAGAATAAAATCAGCTTAAAGGAGGCAGATGGCAGGTGCAGCACACCTGATCTATCTGCCTTTTTATTAACTCAAGTCCCCTATAGCTAAAGCCATGAAAGCAGAATACTGCATAGTATGCGTGCTTATCAAGTCGAAAGCTCATTAATGAGTGATTACTCCTCTCTTGTTATGGAGAAATTAATAATTTGTTATAATATTATCAATCTTTTCTATAAGGTATGGTTATAGTTCCCTCAACGTGGTATAATATAATCATTATAGATTTACTAGGAATTGAACTTCTTTATTATTAGCAGCCATCAAACTTACAAAACTAACAGAAAGGCAATGAATATTTATGAAATCCTTGATTGACAAATTATACGAAACCCAACATTTGGAGAGAGACGAGTTTTTACATATTATCAATGAATTTAACAATGAATCAAGTGAATACCTTTTTGAAAAGGCTCGCTCAGTAGCCTTACGAAATTTTGGCAATTCCATCTATACAAGAGGCTTAATTGAGATCACAAACTATTGCAAGAACAACTGCTATTATTGTGGTATTCGAGCTGGAAATTCAAAGGCCGATCGTTATAGGCTCAGTCCTGATGATATTCTGGACTGCTGTAAAACCGGCTATGAGCTTGGTTTTCGCACCTTTGTTCTGCAGGGTGGTGAAGATAATTATTACTCAGATGAGCTAATAGTTGAAATAATTAAAGTAATAAAGCAGAGTTACCCGGACTGTGCAATAACACTATCTATCGGCGAAAAAAGTTATTCAGCTTACCAGAAGTATTTCGCTGCCGGAGCAGACCGCTATCTCCTTCGCCATGAAACAGCAAACACTGAACACTACAACAAGCTGCATCCGTCCAGCCTATCCCTTGATAACAGAAAGCAATGCTTATACAACCTTAAAGAAATAGGTTTTCAGGTTGGAACAGGCTTCATGGTGGGCTCTCCTTATCAAACGCCTGAGAATCTGGCTGAGGACCTGATGTTTATTAAGGAGTTCAAGCCACATATGGTTGGCATTGGCCCCTTCATTCCCCATAGCGATACTATGTTTTCAGAAGAAGCAGCAGGTAGTCTGGAAATGACACTTGTGCTTATAAGCCTTCTTCGCCTTATGCTCCCGAAAGCACTTATACCTGCAACCACCGCTCTCGGTACTATCAATCCCCTGGGACGTGAGAAGGGTATACTTGCGGGAGCAAACGTTGTAATGCCTAACCTTTCACCTGTAGCTGTCCGAAAGAAATACTCCCTGTATGATAATAAAATCTGTACAGGTGAAGAAGCTGCAGAGTGTAGATTTTGTCTTTCCGGAAGAATGGAGAAAATCGGCTACAAGCTGGTGGTGGATCGTGGAGATTACAGTGCCTAAGTGCACCACTATCGGAGTTTGGCAGCCTGATCGGCACAGGTGGTAAGGGTTGCAGTTAAGCCTGCCGACGCTGAATACACCGACATGTACCCACAATAATACTAAAGCGCACAAAAAGCGGGTGACCCTTTGGTCCCCGCTGATTATTTTGCTCTTAGCACGGACAGGACATGCTATTATCTGACAACTCTTGCTCCCAAGCCTTTTATTATACCCTCAACCTCTTTCAGGCTTGCCATGGAGGTGTCACCGGGAGTAGTCAAGGCTAAAGCACCATGAGCAACACCGTAATTGACAGCCTTCTGTGCATCATCAGTGGTCATTAACCCGTACACCAGCCCCGAGGCAAAGCTGTCTCCGCCGCCTACTCTGTCATATATTTCAAGCCCCGGGAACTCAATTGATCTATAGATATTACACTCAGCCCAGCATATAGCGCTCCAGTCATTTACAGTAGCTGTTTTAACTCCTCTGAGA
>JAEZIV010000122.1 GCA_023436515.1 Bacillota bacterium | reverse complement strand
GGCACTTTTAGGTGCTATTACCGGTCCCATATCACTCCCGAGGCTCTTCTATATTCCCATGCAAACCACCTATACCTTACCTGAGTGGAAGCCCTCCATCTCTCCCAGCTTCCTCCTAATGGCCCTGCTTACAGTTGCACTGTGTACCTTTGCCTCATATATGGCCTGCAGAAGCAATCTGAAGGATACTCCCTCACAGACTTTGAGGCCGAAGGCTCCGAAGGAAATCAAGGGTGCTGCCCGAAGTAAAGCCCTGTTGAAGCTGGGCTTTAATACTCAATGGAATTTAAGAGATATATCCCGAAGCAAGCTTAGATCGACAATGGCAATTGTGGGTGTTCTGGGCTGCAGCGCCCTTTTGGTCTGTGCCTTCGGGATGAAGGACAGTCTTGACGATGTTATAAAGTGGCAGTACCGGGATATAAACCGCTTCAATACAAAGCTTTCCCTCTCCAAGAGTGTTTCTGAGGGCACTGCAGCTAAGGTGCTCCAGCAAACCCACGGAGAAGCTCTGCAGGAAGGTGTGGTTGAGGTTAAATTCAACGGAGTAAGAAAGTCTGGGGAACTGCTGGTTACAGACAAGGTTACGCTAATAAAGCATACCGACCCGAGCAGATCCTTCATCGAGCTTCCCCTGGACAAAATATCCATCAGCTATAAACTAGCTAATCTTCTGGGTGCTAAGGAGGGTGATGAAATAACCTGGCATTTGTATGGTCAGGAGCGGTGGATTACATGTGAGATCGGTGCTGTTTATCGTTCACCCATTTCTCAGGGTATTACCTTGTCCAGAGAGCTCTATGAAAAGCTGGGCTTTAAGTTCACCCCCACCGCAATTGTAACCCAACAGAATTTTGGTGAAGCTCTCCCGGAAGGAGTGGACAGTAAATGGTCCTCTGAGGATCTGACTAAAAGCTATAAAACCATGACTGAAGCAATGAATATTATGATATATTCTCTGATCCTGGCAGCAGCCTTATTGGCCATAGTAGTGCTATACAATCTGGGGGTGTTATCCTTTACCGAGAGGGAAAGAGAATTGGCTACGCTCAAGGTTATAGGCTTTCAGTCAAAAAATATCCGAAAGCTCCTGCTAACTCAAAGTATATGGTTTACAGCAGCCGGAATTATCATGGGTATACCCACCGGAAGATGGCTTATAAACTATATGCTGGAGTTTATGGGAGACAGCTTTGATATGATGTGCAGAATATCAGTGCTTAACGTTTTTATAAGCTCCGCAATAACATTTTTTCTATCTGTATTGGTAAACTTTATGTTTACAGGAAAAATCAAGAGAATTGATATGGTTAGCTCACTTAAGGGAGTGGAGTAGTCTGAAATATAAAATGGCTGTAAATATGAGTAAACTCATATTTACAGCCATTTTTCCCGGATGCTTCTTTTATGTTACCGGTCATCTATCTCCTGCATTTGTAAAAGGCAGAGATGCTTTCCCAGATACTAATACCGGTAAATATTACCACAGTAAATATAAGCGTTCCCCAAAACCAATACTCCGTGAATTGTACCTCAGAAATCTTAACCCAACCGGAAACCTTCGCAAAAAATTCACTGTTAAAGACCTTCCTGTCATTTAAAAAAACAATCACAAATATGCAACTTGCCAGATTCTGGACCGAATTAGCAATGGCCAATGGAATTGTCCATCTACCCTGTATAAATTTCCATGCAGTTACACAAAGCTGAAATAATGCGATTATCAGTATTGCCAGTATGTATAGCTTAAGCCTGTCAATATTGAACAAGGGTATACTATCGGTTTTGCCGTTAGCAGTGATATATACGGCAATAAGCTTTGGCTTTAAATACAATAATACAACAATCAGTATAGTAAAAAATAATGAAAAAACAGATTCTGTTCTGGAGATTTTTGATTTTTCAGAAATTGGACCTGTGGGTAAATCCTCAATTGACCATTCCTTTTTTGCAAAGGGAAGCTGATTATCGTTAATACCGCTTCTTTCCATTATCACGAACACAAGGGTTACCCAAAAGGCTGCTTGAAATCCTCCGGATATAACCGCGCTTAACATATCCCCGAATAATCGCGCCCAGGTTTGTACCTCCTCTACTGCTTGAGGGCCCCTTACTACCCAATCCAGCAGAGTAACCGCTAGAATAACCGTTACAACTATACCAGCAACCACCTTCAGTACAGCAAAGTAAGAATCATACATTTCTGGTCCTATCAGATATCTCTTTGAGGGATTGTACTCCTGTGCAAGCTTTTTTGGATTTCCAAGCTTCTCAAGTACCATTCGGATATCCTCCTCAGTAGCATTTTCCGGAAGCATATCCTCAATATTTGACCTCAATTCCTCCCCCACATCCTTGCGGGTAGCCTCCGGGAGACGTTCGGTCACTGCTAAAATATATCTTTCAATCAAACTCATAACTCATCCTCCTTTAATAAATACTCCAATTGTTGAGCTAAAGCTCTCCACTCCTTTTTCAAAGCACTGTACACCTCTTTACCTTCTTCGCTAATAATGTAAAACTTCCTTGGCCTGCTTTCACTGGTATCCCACTGGCTGGAAAGAAGGTTTTGCTTCTCGAGCCTTCGAAGCAGTGGATAAAGAGTACCGGCTTCTATTGAGGTGTTTTTCTCCTCAAGCTTTTGCACCAGGGAATAGCCGTATTCGGGATTGACAAGCTGGCTCAGTACAGATAATACAAGTGTCCCTCTTTTAAGTTCAATAATAAGTGAGCTTATCAATTCGTCAGTATTTTCCATCTCGACCTCCTGTCTACGCTTTTGACTGCGTTACTAATATTTATTTCTATCGATATATTGTAAAATTTTTTTGTTATTTAATACCATGAATTTATTATACTGTACATCATTCACTATTGTCAATATTTTAATATTAATATTTTCCTATTAATATATAATATTATGAGAATCACACCTATTTTTTTAACAATGCTCCTGTTTTTTTACCAAGACACAAAAAAAGCCAAGGAGAGCATCTACTAATCGCCCTTTTGACTTTTTATCCCTAATCCGTTTTATATGTGCTTTTACTGCTTTACTTCTTTCGGACCTCTCCCCTGCAGTTTGTTCAATCACTTCTTTCTTTCATTGTGTTCTGCCATCTGTTTCTTTTATTTGCTTCTTTCATCTATTTCTTCTATTTGTTTCTTTTATCTGTTTCTTTTATCTGTCTCTTTTATCTGTCTCTTTTATCTGTTTCTTTTATCTGTTTCTTTTATCTGTTTCTTTCATCCGTATCACTTTTACCTTCGTCCTCTTCGCCGAGTTTTTGCTGCTTTTTACTTATATCTTCAATAAGCTCCTTTGAAAACTCGGTGGACAAACGGATTCTGTGTCGCTTGCTTTCCTCAGCTTTTACAAAAAGCCTGTTTTCACCCTTTGTAAAAACAATTTTTGCCGCCACATAAATAAGGATATAGGAAGATACCATGAACACTCCTGCTACCATGCCGGAAGCCTGCCCCGGTACAAAGGGCATGCTGAAAATTATTGCTATTAGGCTGATGAGAGCAAGCCAGGAGGTTATGGGATAGCCTGGCATCTGACATTTACCCTCAGGAGGACAGCCAAATTTTTTTCTATATTTTATGTGAGTTGCCATTATAACAGCATAGGTAAAAAGAAGAGAAAAGCCGCCGGAGCTGACTAAAAACAGGTAAACCCTCGGCAACAGCAACCCTATTCCAAGCCCTACAAGCATAGAGAATCCCGAAAACAAGATGCCCCGGCGCGGAACATTACTGTCCTCCTTTAGCCAGCGTGGAGCCTGCCCTTCCGAGGCAAGAGAGCGCATCATCCTGCCTAGGCCAAACATCGCTGCCAGCATGGTGGATAAAATTGCGGTAATAAGAACAATATTTATGGCAGAACCGGCCCAGCCAACACCCCATCTATTCAGAGCAGCTACCATGGGACTAATGCTTTCATTGAGGTCAGTAGTGGGTATCAGAGGGAGCAGAGCAGCTATTGAGACAATATAAAAGCCCACAAGAGTGAGAACAGTCAGCGTTATGGCTTTGGGCACCGTTTCCCTTGGTTTATCGGCTTCTGATGCTGCTAATCCAATAATCTCAAAGCCGGCATATGAGAAGATTACAATGAGCATGCTGC
>JAEZIV010000112.1 GCA_023436515.1 Bacillota bacterium | reverse complement strand
CCGGTATCTGCTATGAGTCCCGAAACCGGTAGTACTGTTCCAATTACCAGTGCTACACATAAAGCAAACAATATTATTGCAATCAATATATTTTTCATAGATTTTCTCCATCGGCTTACTTATCTTTTTTATACCCCTGCCAGCAACGGGTTAATGCATGCACTCATATACCACTAGCCTCCCGTTCTGGAAATGTTTGTTGTTAGTGTATTTACTTTTGAGTCTATAGTGTCAAGCTGGTTCTCCACCTTTTGCCCGTTTTCTTTTCCATGCTCGGACAGTGGGAGTATTACTCCTATTACAAGGGCCATAGCAATTGCAAACATGATTAGGGATAAAATAATTTTTTTCATAGCTTCTCTCCTTCGATTTATTTAAGTATTTGACCAACCTTCTGTATATTTGCTCTTCCATTTGTAACTGCAGCATTTCCTGTGTCAGAGCCATGCTCCAACAAGGGTATTACCACACTCATAATTAGTGCCAGTCCAATTGCCAGCAGTCCTATAGTTAATATTATTTGCTTCACCCTCTCACCTCGCTAAATATATTCAATTGCTTTGTAAACCATTTCCAGCATAGGGTTGAGCATCAATCTTGCCAACTCGTACACGAGAGGAGTTATACTTAGAAATGCTGCCAAATCTATAAAATCAACAGTTTCATCTGCTGTCATTAAAATGGCTTCATCCCTTTCAATCACTTCTCTCTCAAGTATCTGAAGAGCAACCTCCCGATCTGTCAAGCTATAGATTTCCATTATATTTGCCAGCTTGGAAAGACTTTTTATATTTCTGCTCTTAAGATATTTAAAGGCTCTTCCCTTATCATATTTAAACAACAGGGCGAACTCATGAATATACTTAGAATAGATTCCTGAGGAAGCCTGGAGCTGCAGGATTATGTCCAGAGTCTTTATCCCGTCCACCCTTGCCAAAAGCTCAAAAATATGTTCCAGCTTAATTATTTCTCTTTTGTATAGTGACCCTCTGATTACCCATCTGCCTAATAATAGAATATCCGGAATGAAAAATGATAAAATAAGAATTGATATATGCTCTGGCTTAAGCACCCTTAGCTTTGCTTCCTCTTCTTTTACCTTAATGAACCATTCGGTGACTATTTTTATTGTCCCCGGGTCAGCTGTTTCAAGTCTCTCAGCAACAGCCTTCTCTATCAAATCATACTGTTGTCGCTGTTTAGCTTGGTTCGGTTCTATATTATTAAGCTCATTGGATATCCATTTATATAGCTCATACCTTGAGTTTTTATCGGGAGCTGAAAGACTACTGCTGCTTGGTATGGTTTCTGTAAGCATCCTTAGCTGAAAAACGTTATTGCTGTAAGCTATGGTTACGGATAAGGCTGTAGCAGTCAAAATACATGCTGCCTTTAGCAGATAAAGCTGCTGAAGACTTAACCCTGCCTCACTTAGCTCAAGAATTCTTACCAAATACCTGTTTCTGATAGCCTTCCTGTTATTGGACAGTAGCTTAAGTAATAAAGATAGCCTGGTTTTTTCAGAGATTTGTTCTATTATTGTAAATAAGGCATTTTCTGCTGCCCTGTTTTTTTCACCGGACCCATGAGGCCTTATGATCTTAAATACTAATCCGGATAAAAGAGCTGCTGCTCCAACTGTCAAAAGGCTTATGAATGCAATTCCAGACATACTTAGCTTCCTCCTTGATTATACCTTTCTACAATCTTCTCAGCAGCCTGACTGCCAACAATGCAACCAGTGAGAATATTGCAACCTTTGAGAACGATGAAGCTGTATTATAATACACTCCCCCATCACTTCCCAGAATGAGCTTATTGAGCATAAGTATAACGGGAAGGCTGAAGATACTCGCCCCGACAGCAAACACCTCATACCATATAAGTCTCTTGTTTTTCTTTTTTTCAATATTGTTATATCTGGTTATTGTTCTGTTAAGCTTGTATAACTGAGCTATCAGCTCTCCACCATTTTCCCGGTAATTGAGCAGCAATAAAATAAAAATACTAAACCAGGTGTCATTTATTCTATCTCGCATTTTACACAGGTTCTTATTAAGGTCACTGCAATCAGAAGCTCTGGATATGATTCTCCCGAGGGATTTATCAATATTTTTACTGCATTCCAGCAGTGCCGGCTTTATTCTATTGCTGGTCACAAAACAGCTTCTGAAGCTATCAATCAGAACAGGTATTTTTAACCTTAGCTTGTATTTAATATAGTCTATGAGCAAGGTAAAGATGTAATAGGGTACCATTAAGCACATGGCAAGGGTTGCCGCCTTTGTATACCAAAGGGTTAAAACATCTGACAGAAAAAAATACATTGTAAAGCCTGCAGCAGGAATTATCAATGTAACTATTGCTACGAGCCTCCTCTGAAGACCCTCCTGCAGCATAAAGTACCCGATAGCTTTCTCCAGCCTTTTGTAGAGATAACGAAGAGGAGTTTTCCTTATGAGGCTTTCCAGTATACCAATGTATTTATCTACATGATTACCGGACATGTTGTTTGATTTTTTGAAATGGGAGTTTTTATAGATTGATATATACAAGCCCAAGGTTAATAAAGCAAGTCCAATCAATATAAAACACAGGTATAGGCGGTTTTTGACCAGCGAGTCCAATGTTTCACCAACTGGAAATTGTAGGCCGAGGTCTTTATTATCACTAAAGAAATAATTTCGGAGGTTTTGAAGGTAATCCTGTATACTGCCTACGGTATTGCGCATATTACCTCCGAATCAGGTGGAACAAGCCTAAATAATGAATTAAGCTCGGCTACATCCTCACAGGTTAATTCATATTCCATACAGGAAGTTAATTGTTCTTGTGATACTCCCTCCTTGCTTGCCCAGTAACCACCGGTAGCTTTATTGAATACGAACAGGTCATTTATCTTAAAGGACATTCTTTCTTCGTCTGCAACAACCTCCGACACCTTATATACATATCTTTGCCCCGTTTCCCTGTCAAGCTTTATATGTACAACCAGATCCACGGCATCAGCTACATCAAACTGAGCCTCTCTGTAATCTGTGTAGTAGCCTGTCTGCATAAGCAGCTGTCTGAGGTCATGTATCATTCTTCTTGTCCCTGAGGAATGGAAGGTAAATAAGCTTCCCCTGGCCTGTCTCAGCATGGCCTTTATCATTTCAAGGGCTTCACTTGAGCTTCTGACCTCTCCGTAAATCACTATGTCTCTGTTCAGCCTGAAAAATATCTCTGTTAGGTCTGAGGGTTTAAAATCCCTGGTGTACTGCAGCTCAACAATATTTTTGCCGGGGTAATTTGAAGAAATATTCAATTCATGTATGTTTTCTGCAAGCCCGATGCTTATATCAGAGTCCAACTGCCGTATAATTAGCTCATCAGCTGCCGTGGTCTTACCTGACACCTGTTCACCAATAATCGCCACGTTTCTCCTTCCTTTGCCGGCAAGTAGCTCGATAATTCTGGCTATTCTCTCCTCTACAAAGCTGCTGCGATACTTATGCAGTCGCTCCTTTCCAGCAAACAGTCTGACATTTACTACATAATACCTTGAAAGGGGAGGTCTGAGTGCTGTTACTCTGGCTCCATTCTTCAATATGGCATTTACCAGGGGGGCTCCGGCATTTATCTCTTCCTTCGCTGTAGCTGTAAGTCGGTTTTCTATAACCCTTCTATAGCTATCCTCATTTTCAAAGGTGAATTTATTATTTGGTATATGTCTTTTTATCCCGTTATATTGTATCCATATGTAATCTCTTCTGGTACAGGCCACCTCATTCAGAACCGGATCGAATATCAGTTCATCCAGTATCCCATAGCCATATACCTCCTGATATATAATCTGAGTAAGCTTCTGAAGCTTTATATCAAACTCATCCTGAAGGCTAACCGAATACTTGCTTAAGTACTGGCCTATTTCCCTATCTATGGGCTTCTCCCATGTACTTTTACTGTCGCCGGTATATAAGTTTTTGAAGTAATCTATATGGTATTCTTTTATTATCCTGTCTATGTTGTCCGGGTTGATTACATCGGCTTTCTCTATAAGGAGAAAATATATGCTGTTCTGGATAAACTCTCTGGCCTGTGCGCTTCCATCAATAGCAAGGTGCTTCTGTGTTTGCCTGACCTCCTCCAGATAGCCGGAACCTCTTTCCTTGATTTCTTTTACCGGGTTTATTTCGTTTATTCTCAGTTCTTCCTCTATATAACTCATTATTTCTCTCAAGCCGGATTTCTGAATTACTCTCATCTGTTACCTTCCTTCCGCGGGCAGCACTTTTATGACATTTTCAGTCCATTATGGTTAGGTGGTTGAAGTCGTCCCTCTGATTACTCATTTGCTGCCCGCAGTACCAACCCTCCGGAAAAACCGTTCAACTTCCTTTAATTTGTTGGAGACCATATTTTTGACCACATAATCTTCTTCTGCAATGCCT
>JAEZIV010000091.1 GCA_023436515.1 Bacillota bacterium | reverse complement strand
CACAGTAACGACCATAAAAATTTCTTCACTTCCAGTCGCCACAATTAACAGACAACCCTAGGAGGCAGACTACTGGCAGTCAACATTTTTTCAATCTATTACTGCATCTGGAAAATCACCAATCATAATTATTTCCTAAATATTCATGGTATATTTTATGATAAAAAAACATATCTTACAATCATTTTATAGAATTAAAGCAGATTACATCTGCGTTATTTCTTGCTTTTCCCCTCTAGAAAATACGTTGCCTCCATATCGGCAGTATTAAGAGCAAAGGCTAAGGGGAACTGCTCAAAGGCATCTCCTACATTTCTCTTATCCTCGACACCGGAAAAGCCCATGTGATACCTAATCGCAAAGGCTTCCTCTCTGGTTAGCTTCATAAAGCCAGTGATTATATAGACAGATTTCTCACCGTGTCCATAAGGAAGCTTGTCATCAAATTCATATGTAGGTACGGTGTGCCATACACCGTTATCATCCTTGACATTCCTCGTCCCCGCCTTGTAACAGTTTACTTTACACAGATCATGCAACAGTGCTACTATTGCAATAGTTTCAGGATCATACTCAAGACCGTAGGTACTCCTGACTCTTTCTCTGGATAGGTAGTCACTGAGACAGTGATATACATTTATGCTATGCTCAGCCAAGCCCCCTTCATACGCCCCATGGAATCTTGTACTGGCAGGAGCAGTAAAAAAATCACTTGCTTTTGAAGTAAGATACTCCAATAGCTTATCCGAACCTTCACGTCCAATTGATGTTGTGTAAATCTCAATAAATTGCTCTTTTATGTTCATAGAAACTCCTAATAATTAATTTCATATTAAAAGATTCTTTTCGACAAACTTTATAAAATTCCTTTAAAACATTGGAGTTTGTCTAAATTTTATACTATTGTGAATGTTCTGCATAAACAAAAAGACCAGGCCAAAGGCTTAATCCTTCAGTGGTCTTTACTTGCTCAGAATAAGGTTTGTGTTTCATTATTTTACCATATTTAACTATGTTGTTCCTTCTGAGGCAATTCGCTAATATGATAGGTTATACATTTTGATGCTCTTTGAATCTTACTGCTCTTCTGTACAGGCTTCTCAATAACAGCATTAGTTGCTGTTTTTGCTCTGCCTGTTTTTTTAGCTCTGGTCGATGCTGCTTTAACCGGTTTATTGCTGCAATTTTTATTAGTACAACTTCCTCCAATAATAACTGATCCACACGTGCAAAATTCTGCCATTTTATCATCCCTTCAGTAAGTGTATAAAACATTATTATACCATATATAATAGATATATATTACATAAATATTTTTTTATTATTGAAGTCGCTGTGGGGATTGACCCCAGTTCATCTCTTGTTCATATGGGTACATATTTTTAAAGCATTACTGGTATGCAATTTTTTATATGCTTCTGTGGCTCAGGGGTAGAGCAGCTCACTCGTAATGAGCAGGTCGTCGGTTCAATTCCGACCAGAAGCTCCAAGGCTGAAAGTCTGTAATCATCAGTGTTTACAGACTTTTTGCCTTTCCGAAGGTTATAGAGAGCATTTCTTAATCAGTAACAAATC
Organism: Bacillota bacterium; assembly: GCA_023436515.1. GTDB lineage: Bacteria > Bacillota > Clostridia > Acetivibrionales > DSM-1351 > Ruminiclostridium. The sequence goes on along the minus strand of JAEZIV010000091.1, from coordinate 1,873 downwards.
CAAGGTTGGTTTTTCGGCTTCAGGATTACGGTAAAAAGTACTACTACAGCCACCCTTCGATCCTTTATTCAACATTGAGTATACAAATAATGTATTGATTTTCATGGAACTATGAAGATTAATTGTTTGAAAGTTTTATGTATCCAATATACAATATAAAATTAACAAAAATTTAATATTTGTATATTTATGGTAAATTATGATACAATTATTTTTGTGCCATCATAGTCTATTGTCAGAGGGGGGTATTAATTTGGCAGAAAGCAGTAATAATCTTAACAATGATATATATGAATTATGCTTAATGTTTATTAATGTAATGAATAGCTTAAGATACCAGGGAAGGATAAGTGAAGATGATTATATAAACTCTGTTAAACTAAAATTAACAGCTATGTATAAAATCAAAGGCGCTTTACCTCTAAATCTAATTGATAATGAGCTTGCAAGCCGATTTAATACAATGTAAAATAACATGCTTCGGTTCACACTTGAATACTTTATCAGACTCAGCTAGCTGCCACTATTTGAATAGGAATGGCAACTAGCTGGCTAATAGGCTTTATGGCAATTGGTCCTTATACTGTTGATTTGAAATCTTGTCGATCTCTTCGACTATACCCTGATTATCCAACTCATTTGTATAGAATTCTTCGAAATCCGCATATCCACCCATATCCTGAGGGGAATCTGAAGACCCGTATTTCATAAGATCATTAAGCTGGTCCATTCCTTCGAACTCATCATCTTCCTGCTTGTTAAGGTATTTTCTCCCAAAGGGTGAATCAAACACCTCCCCGTATTGCTGATCCCCGGTATTTCTCTCTCTTGACTCAAGCTTCATTTCGCAATCATAGCATAGGGCTGCGCTGGGCTTTACTTCAAGTCTCTTATAACTTATTTCCTTATGGCAGTGTTCACACCGAGCATACGTTCCATTTTCAAATTTATTTAAGGCCTTTTGGATGTCATTAAGCTTTGTTTGTTCATGAACCTTCAAAGCCATATTCATTTCAAGAGTATAAAGCTCAGTCCCCTGATCTGCCGGATGATTATCATAATTGGACAATTCCGTGGGGTAGTGCTCGCTCATATCTGCGTCACCATTTCTGTGCATTGTTCTCAATACTTCAATCATATCCTGTTCCTGCCTTTTAAGCTTATGCTTTAAAGCATCAAGCTGCTTTTTTTCCATCTAATGTCCCTCCCTATTCAAAATTTAAACCTTCTGAGAATTTACCTTACATTTCTCATACTGCTTTGTACTATTTTAACAATATCACTTATAAATTCTCCAATATAAGGAAGATTGTACTGTACAATAACATTGAGTATATAGACAACCAAAGCTCCCAACAGTGTAAAACCTATAGCTATGCCAAATCCTCTCGCCATTCCGTTAATAAAGTTGGCCCATAGCATTTTTTTGGGATGCTCCAGAAAATAGACGTAATCAACAAACTTCATTTTTTCCATCTTTAGAGACATTTCATCTATTTTTTTGCTCAAGACCTTAATAAGCTGATTATTGTCCGACATTTGCCAGATTAACTCCTTTTTTATCTATATATAACATAACATCGTGCTTGATTAGTTTAACTAATTTATGCAAAAAAAATACCGTTGAAAATAATCAACGGTATTCTCAGAAATTTTTTATTAAGCCGAAACTGACAAGTCCTTCAGTACCTTTTTCAGTAAATCAATATCCTCAATTGTACATTGAAATACTTCCCCTATCCTTCTTGGAAGTACAAATTTCAGTTTACTGTCCTTTACCTTTTTGTCGTAGAATAACTGACTATAAACTTTTTCCACATCCATTCCCGGCAGTGAAACTGGAAGCCCCAGCTTGACAAGCAGATCCTTAACC
>JAEZIV010000082.1 GCA_023436515.1 Bacillota bacterium | reverse complement strand
GATGAAAGTATTTTGCTGCACATACAGCATTTTGGAGGAAACAAAAACTCAAGCAGGCTGATAAATACCATCCTCCTGTTAGTAAAGAATTACCATAATAAGTGATAGCTGTAGGAGTAAAAAACATTTTTTATGCAAACTGATAGTAACTGTTTGCTTTTTTACTTACATTTTACATCAGTTAAAGAGCTTATGCAACAATGCATTAATTCATAGGATTTCCATGCTACAATAACCATTTGGGCAGACCTGTGTTTACCCCTATGCCAAACTATATTTTAAGCAATTCACAAAGCATGGAGTTTCTCTCGTTTATCTTTACGTTTGATACCATTACCTTTACCGCCTTTTTCTGCCCTATTATACAGGCCATTTTCTTGGCTCTTGTTACCGCTGTATAACCTAGATTTCTGTTAAGCATTATAAAATTCCTCATGTGGCAGAGTATAATAGCGGCCTCACACTGTGAGCCCTGCATCTTATGAACCGTGAGACTGTAGGCAAGGTCAATCTCCTCCAGCTCATTTACCTGGTAAATAATTATGAAATCGTCGTACTGGACAGCTACCCTTTTATCCGGTGATGCAGAGGTATTACTTTCATCCTCTTCGTCCCGGGCGCCTTCATATAGCTTTGATATTTCAATTATTCTACCGATGTCTCCGTTGAATACTCCGGTGCCTTCCTCGGCTATATACCTTCCGGTCGTAGGGTCTCTATGGTAGTGGGGAGTCTCGTAGTTATTGCTAAGATGGATTACCTTATCCCCTACCCTAAAGCTGCTATTACCTCTTTTAATTTCAGCCTTTCCCTCTTCAGCAGGATTTACCAGCTCCTGAATGGCCTTGTTCATCTCATAGGTCCCTATTTCAGAGGTTTTTTGGGGACATATAACCTGTACGTCATCAATGGTATAGCTGTAGCCCGTCATCAGTCTTGTTAACGCTTCAAGGGTTCTTTTAATAACTCTGTTTTTATCATCTTCCTCTATAATGAAGAAATCCTTGTTTTCATTTATGTTTTCAGGCATTTCGCCGTTAATAATTCTGTTGGCATTGGAGATAATACCTGAACCGTCTGCCTGCCGCTTGATTACATTTAGCTTCACTGTCCGGATTATTCCACTTCTGATCATGTCGTCCAGCACATTGCCCGCTCCCACAGACGGAAGCTGCTGGGTATCTCCAATCATTACCACTGTAGTGCCCGGCGAAATGGCAGTAAACAGTGCATGTGCAAGATCCACGCTCAACATCGAGCTCTCATCAACTACAATCAGATCATAAGGCAGCTCATTGCCCTGCCTGTAGAAAAAGCCCTTATTCTCATAAGAAAATTGCAGAAGTCTGTGAAGAGTCATGGCTTCGAAGCCGGTAATCTCTGTCAGCCTTTTGGCAGCTTTACCGGTAGGAGCCGCAAGCATGAAGCTCATTTCCTCCTGGTTGGCAAAATACCTTTGTAATACATATATCATACATTCCACAGTTGTAGTTTTACCGCTTCCTGCCGAGCCTGTAAGAATAAGCATGTTTGTATCAAAGACAGCCTTCACAGCTTCCTTTTGCATAGCTTCAAGCTCAAAGCCTCTCATTGCCTCAAACTCTTCAATGAGCTTGTCCACATTACACAGACGGGCTTCGGGATGGCAGCGGGCAATATCCTTTATTGCCACAGCCGTCTCATACTCCATCCTGTACATTTCCTTTGTATATACAGCCTCAAATCGCTGGAGGTTCTCGGTATAGGTTATACTTACCAGGTTGCCGGATTTAATCATTCTGCCATAGGCTTCTTCCAGTTCCAGAGCAGTTATTGTGTCGGTTTCGTCAGTCAAGGCCTTTGACGTCATCTCCAAAAGCTTTTCCTTGAACAGGTAACAATGACCCTCGGTCTCAGCTGTTTCAAGAACGCTTTTTAGAGCCGACTCAAGTCTGAAGATTGAGTGTGGATCAATTCCCAGCTTTCTGGCAATCTCATCACAGCTCTTGAAGCCAAAGCCCCTTATGTTTGAGAACATGTAGGGATTCTCTTCGGCAATGGCTATGGAGGTACCCTTGAAGGCATTATAGATTTTCATGGCTTTTGCTGAAGAGACTCCAAACCTCTGAAAATAAATCATAACATTCTGATATTCCATATTTTCCATATAGGAGTCGTGGATAACCCGTGCCTTATCAGGGGAAATACCTCGTATTTTCGTGAGAGCTAAAGGCTCGTTCTTAATTATTTCAAGAGTCTTGCTCCCAAAGCCTTCAACAAAACCGGAGCCGGATTTGTAACCCGAAACAATGTTTCTGGCTGTTTTCTCACCAACTCCCTTTATGATCCCGCAGGAAAGAAAGGAGATTATGCCCTCATCCGTGGCAGGCTCAATAAACTCAACAGTTTCAGCCTTTAGCTGCTTTTCTCCCCTGTAGGCAGCTACTATACCTCTCACCTTGCTGGGTAAAACTGAACAGTGCTCGTTGACCTCGTAATAGCCTGTCACGCTTATTTCATCGACAGCTTCATGCTCGAAGCCGTCCTCATCAATTATCTTCTCTATATCAAAGGTATAAATCTTATAACCATTTTCAGAATTCTCGTATATTTTATAATCAAACCTTCCAATAATGCTAAGATTGGCTCCTACAGGATAACTGTCAAAGGACCATCTTTGCTGCTGAAATTGTCCGATAGCCATTCTAATCTCCATTCATGCTAGTATTTCTATCCCTTTATGGGTTAGCGTAAACCACTCTTTTCTTATTTAAATAATATCTTATATTCCCTGTAGCATCAAGAAATTTTCGTTTCGTCAGGTGTTGATGCCGCCCATGACAAAAACCCTCCAGGTTGGCTTTGTCAGACTTCCTGAAAGGGTTTTAATGAATTGTTATGTATTGTACTGGTTCTTGTTCTTATAGAATATGCAGTCCCTCTCGTCGAAGGAACATACCTCCAACAAAGAGAACTGATTTTCAAGCTTTCTCAGCAATTTCAAGGTATCGTCCTTGGAGTTCATATCAACTACTATAAAATTGCCGTTGATGGCTATATTTCTTACAAACTTGCTCTCCATGGCCTCTCTGACCAGTCTTTCAATGTTCTGTTCCTGATCATTAACCAAAAGCACCAAATTTGCCTTGTCTACAAAGTATTTTTTCCTGCCCAATAACTTAAAAATATCCAAAAACAGACTTATCAGTCCAAATATGGCCAGAAGTGAAAGTATTGCGTAGTCTACACCCATTTAATCACTCCCCAAAATATGTCGTATCATATTTTATGAGGAGTACCCCGTTTGTGTTACAATGCTCTGCAGACTTTTACCTTTGACACCTTCTTTTCCTGAACCTCCAGAACCTTAAATACAAGCTCATTGTACTCAATTGTAGGGGCGTCACCCTTTTCGGGTATTCTTCCGATCTGCCCTATTAAAAAACCGCTTAAGGTTTCATATTCTTCCACAGGAAGGCTGGCTCCCAGTATATCCTGAGCTTCGT
>JAEZIV010000030.1 GCA_023436515.1 Bacillota bacterium | reverse complement strand
ATAATATTTATGAACACCCCGAAAGGTTACTGATTTAAAATATTTCTTTCCTATTTGAGATCGCTGTTTCCTCTGATTTTCTGAATACTTCTGACAACAGCATCCTTTGAATTTCCCCAGGGGGCATCATTAAACCTGTAATCAAACTTCTTGGTAAACCAGTCTACTTCCTTTTCAATTCGTTCCATATTAATTATCTGCATATCCATGAGATTTTTAGTAAAAATAGCCGTTTCGCTCACGTTTAAATATTTCTTTGTTAAAGTCAGCAGCTGTTTAAGGTGTCTGAGGCAAAAGCCCTTCTTACCGTTGAATTTGGCTCTGAAATCCGGTTCTCTGAAGTACAAATAAAAAATTACATCAATATATCTGTCCATGGTGCGCTCAAGCTTGCTGCAAATGGAACAGCTTTTTTCGATGCTGTCCAGCTGTGAAACCAGGTCGGAAACGAGCTTTTCTGTTTCTGTCTGCTTTGATGAAAGTTTGTTTGACAGGTTTTTTACCAGACCGGCAGCAGAGTCCTTTTCAAGCTGAGCTGCTTTGCTTTCATAGAGCTTTTTCATTGCTGTATTTTTTTCCTGGAGAAAGGTATCTATCATCAATGCCAGCCCAAGGCGATTTACCTGTTTATTGTACATGGCCTCAAAGTGCTCCCTGCAAAAGCCCAGTTCATTTGTCTCCTGACGTTTATCAGGCTCCATGAGGGCAGGTCCTAATGCGTAATCAACACTCTCATCCTCCAGCCTTTTCTCCAAAACGCATAAAGGACATTCGCAATCTACTGCAAAAGCATCTGTAACAGGTATGGTATAAATTTTTTCCTTCATATCTTATCTCCTAAATTACTAAGTACAGTATTATTTTACATTTACCGACCTTGTCTAGTTATATTACAATAATAAATTATATCACTAAAAGCGGGTTCCGAACATAGAAATCCTTGTGATGCAGATTTTTGGTTTGGATAAGCTCTTTGGGGTACTTAGTAGGTAAGGCTGTTAGTGAGGGCTAGCATGTAGTGTTACTAGGTAAGTTCAGCACTAAAGGTTATTATGTAGAGTTGTCATGTAGGTTTAGCTGGTAGTCTTGATGGATAGGGGTAAGCTTATAGAGGGGGTATGGTGTTTTATGGAGTATAAGGGGTATTCGCTGGAGGAAAAGGCCGGGAGCCTTAGAATAGGAAATGTAAGGGACTTTAACTTAGAGCATATATTTGAATGCGGTCAATGCTTCAGGTGGAGAAAGCAGGAGGACGGAAGCTATGAGGGCATCGTTGGCGGCAAGTGGGCAAGGGTAAGTCTTGAGGGAGAGGTGCTCACTATAGAAAACAGCGGAATTTCAGACTTTATAAGCCTTTGGTATGATTACTTTGATTTGGGGACCGATTACTCGGAAATCAAGGGAATACTTGAGAAGGATAGGATTATGAAGGAGGCTATTAATACGGGATATGGAATAAGGTTACTCCGACAGGATTTTTGGGAGATGCTTATATCCTTTATTATATCCGCCAACAACAGAATACCTCGAATAATGAATACCGTTGACACTCTTTCAATGCTAAGGGGCGAATGTATTCATGAGGAAAGGTCCTGCTACAGCTTCCCTGAGGTGAAGGCCCTTGCGGCAGCAACAATAGAGGAGCTTCAGCAATGTAAGGCAGGCTTCAGGTGCAAATATATTTATCAGACTTCACAAATAATGAAAACCGGTGGGGTAAACAGGGACAGGCTCTCGACTATGAGCACAGAGGAGGCCAGAAAGGAGCTGATGACTCTTCCGGGAGTGGGACCGAAGGTTGCAGACTGTATTCTCCTCTTCAGTGGTATAAAGCTTGACGTATTTCCCACCGATGTCTGGGTTAAGAGAGTTATGGAGGAGCTATACCTCAAAAAGGAAGCTAGTCTGAGGGAGATACAGGAGTTCGCAAAGGGTACCTTTGGAGAGCTTACAGGGTATGCTCAGCAGTATCTGTTTTATCACGCCCGGCTGAACAAAATAGGCACTTTTTAATAACTGCTTCTATATTATGTAATATGACAGCCAGGAAAAGGTACGTTATATTATAAACCGATTTAAGTGAAGTGGTAGCTTGAAAAGTGCGAAGCAAGGTTTAATGCAAACATCGATGTTTTTCACAGCGAAAAGCCACTATGTGCCTTTTCATAACTATTTGTGTACGCGCTATGCACGTAGATGGGAGGCTTTATGAAATGCATCGCATTACTGGAAACAGGGAATCACGTATATAAGCTGGAATCTGCTCTTAAAAAAAAAGGATATGAATTTGAAATAATTTCTACTCCATGCAGATTAGCCAGGGGTGGCTGCAGCTTGTGTTTGAGATTTCCTGAGGAGCAGTTGAACATTGTCAGGCATGAGGCAATGCTTTGTAATACGCCTATAAAGGCGATTTATAGAATTACTGACGGCGTAAAAAGAAACAGGTATCAAAGGCTGTAGTTATATAATTATGTAAAGAATAACGCAGGATATCAGACAAATTCCCCGATAAAGGTCTAGAACATATTACCAAATTGGATTCCTTGTTCTGGGCCTTCTTTCAGTCAAGCCGACCTACAGCAGATTTTAACCGCAGCTTGAGTTTTTATTGCCTTCGATTTTGAACTTTAGGCTCTAATCCAAACCAACCGGTTTATGTCTTCAGGAATTGACTTTTGGTTTCTACAGGTGCTATAATAGGGCTATAAAAGCGGTGAACAACAGGATGCAAATTAATCGCTAATCATATTTAGTTAATAAAGTATCCTGAAATGAGCGAGTAAAACCTTTATTTTGAACCTACATCTGTAATAAGGGAGTCTGCTGTCTGGTATTCTATGTCAGGCCTTGAGTAATTCCGACACACGGCATGAACGTTGTGCAACGGCGAAGGAAGACTGCAAATATCACCGGGACACCCACCTAGCTTGGGCTAGGTGTCAAAATACTGGGGACGCCATTTTGGGAGTTAATTAAAAAGCATATGGGGGCAGAAATGCCCCTTCGCTTTGTTCAAAAAGTTTGACTCACTTCTTATTTACATAGAATTTTAAAACTGTTAAAATGTCTATAACCGATTGATGGATTGTGGGAAAAACCTTTTTATTTATAGTTGGTCGGTTATTTCCCGCAGGTGACTGGGAATATACTGTATTAGGTATCAGTAATATTATAACTACTAATTATAGAATAAAAAGGAAGAATTTATGGGCAAATTACTCAATGATGCCAGATTAATAGCCCGCCGTGATCCGGCAGCAAAAAGTACTCTTGAGGTAGTACTGCTTTACCCGGGTTTTCACGCGCTGGTTTATCACAGGGCTGCGCATTGGTTTTACAAAAAGAAGCTATTTTTTATTGCAAGATTCATTTCTCAGTTTGCACGACATTTTACCGGTATAGAAATTCATCCCGGAGCCAAAATAGGTAATGGTCTTTTTATAGATCACGGAATGGGTGTTGTTATCGGAGAATCAGCTGAGATTGGCGACAATTGTACCATATACCACGGCGTGACCCTAGGAGGAACAGGCAAGGACAAAGGTTCAAAGCGTCATCCTACTGTGGGTGATAATGTGTTAATAGGTGCGGGTGCAAAAGTGTTGGGACCCTTTAAAATTGGAGATAATTCAACAATAGGAGCAAACACCTTTGTGGCTTTTGAGGTAGAGCCCTTTTCCACTGTTGTGGGAGTTAAGGGCAGGATCGTGAAGATCGGCAACCGTAGAGTTGTTGTCAGTCCTTCCGAGTCTCTTGATCAGATACATATGCCCGATCCTATTTCTCAGGAAATGTGCAGGCTGGAAAGCAGGCTTCAGCACGTAGAAAAGCAGTGCTGCAAAACTACCGATGACGGTCTGTGTACAAAGGTTAATTCTGCAACTGCCAAAGAAGAGGACAGTCTTACTAAATAGATAAAAGCTATGTCGACAAATCTCTATGTAGTCCGATATCACAAACCCCGGTGCGTCTTACTAAATAGATAAAAAGCTATGTCGACAAATACCGTAGTTTAGAGCGAGGATGGAGGCAGCAATGAAGGTTTATAACACACTTTCAAGACAAAAAGAAGAATTTAAGCCCATTAATGATAACGAGGTTAGAATATATTCATGTGGCCCAACAGTGTACAATTACGCTCATATAGGCAACCTGAGGACTTACGTTTTCATGGATATGCTCAGGAGAGTGCTGGAATACAACGGCTATTCTCTTAAGCATGCAATGAACATTACTGATGTAGGTCACCTTGTATCCGATGAGGATGATGGTGAAGATAAAATGCTCAAGGGTGCTCGTGAACAGAAGAAGACCCCCTGGGAGATTGCTGAGTTTTATACCAGTGTCTTTTTGAAGGATATAAAGGCGCTCAATATTAGTGTTCCTGAGATTGTACCAAAGGCAACAGAGCACATACCGGAGATGCTGGACTTTGTAAACAATCTGGTAGACAAAGGCTTTGGATATGAAACCAGCGATGGCATATATTTCGATATTCAGAAATTTGACAGCTACGGTAAGCTGTCCCGTGCAAATCTGGAGGATCAGATTGCAGGAGCAAGGGTTGAGGTTAATGAAGAGAAACGTCACCCGGCAGATTTTGCATTGTGGAAGAAAGCTCCAAAGGAGCATATTATGCAGTGGCAAAGTCCCTGGGGTATGGGA
>JAEZIV010000442.1 GCA_023436515.1 Bacillota bacterium | reverse complement strand
GTATTTGTTATCCTCTGAACTAAATCAATTGTGTTTATATATCCCATATCCCTGGCTGCAAGATTTGAAACCATCAGCAGGCCTATATTTGTCGGTGAAGTTCTGTGGGCGGCACCTTTATAAGGCTCTTCCTGATAATTATCCGCAGGGAGGTAGTTCTCTTCGGGTCCCGCAAATTCATCAAAATAGCACCAGGTTTTTCTGGAAAGCAAGCGAAGCTCATTTATTTTTTCCGCAGAAAGTGATTCCCGAGTATCAACTGAAGGCTTCCCTATTTGATAAGCAACCCAGGGTGAAAGCAACCACGTTATGCCGGCTATGGCTGATATGACTGATATGGCTGAGAAGCCTGGGTATGAGTAAAGCCCGATACCAAATATAATTATTCCGTATATAGGAGCAAACCACATTCTTCTATAGTAACTGGACAGGTCATTTTTCAGGGCCAACTCCATATCAGCAGCCGTAACCCACTCTAGAAGGTTCTTTCTGGTCACAAGCAAACGTACCAGAGTGGTAATAATTGCATCTGCCATTAAAAAAGCCTGATAGGGAGCAAAGGTAAGCATCAATCCCACCTGAAGTAAAATTGAATAAGAGCCGGTAAGAACAGTAGCACTCCTTTTGCTTATATAAATCCTGTAGTCTCCGACGAGTATAAGATAAACCAGATAGCTTACAATTGGAGCACAAACGCTCAAAAGGCATAACCATACCCATGCACTGCTGCTTTTTGGAGTTAAAATCAACCCCAGCAGCAATATCAAAACTAATGACGGATAAACCAGACTCCTCCTCAGGTTATCCACCATTTTCCACCTAGATAACAGAGAGAGAGGGTTTTGTCCAAAAACAAAGGGCAGCAGCTGCCAATCACCTCTTGTCCAACGGTGAAGCCTCATCATAAAGGAGTTATATCTAGAGGGATAACCATCAATAAGTTCAACATCTGTGACCAGTCCGGCTCTCAAGTAGCTGCCCTCTAGCAAATCATGGCTCAGCACTGCATTCTCAGGAATTGAATTATCCAAAGCCTTTTGAAAAATATCCACCTCGTATATTCCCTTGCCTGTGAAAATACCTTCTCCAAAAGCATCCTGATAGACATCGGAAATAGTGGTGGTATAAGGGTCAATACCTCCCTGTCCTGCAAATATTTTAGTGAAGATAGAAGCACTTGCGCTCTCTATATTAACATCAATCCTGGGTTGTAAAATTCCATACCCCTCGGTTACAACTCCCTTTTTGGTATCGAACAAAGCTCTGTTTAAGGGGTGGGCCATGGTTCCTACAAGCTGTTTTGCAGTCTCAAGGGGCAGCTGTGTATCAGCATCGAGAGTTATGACATATTTTACTTTTGGCAGCTTTGCAGGGTCAACACTTGTGTACTTGTAGCTGGTATTCCTGTTGCCTTGTAGAATTCTGTTGAACTCAATTATGGCACCTCTTTTTCTCTCCCAGCCCATCCATTTTTGTTGCTTATCATTAAATTGTCTTTTTCTACATAGAAAAAAGAATATCGGACTGTCATTTGAAGTATACTTTTTATTAAGCTCTTCGACCCTTTCAAAAGCCTTATTTATTATTTCTCCATCCCCCGGGGAAGCTTCATGATTACAATCCTTGAAATCACCAAGAAGTGAGAAATATATATTATCCCCTCTGTTTGCAAGATAAAATGCCTCGAGATTATCAATTAAGTCCAGTGTTCTTTTCACATTTGGCACAAGGGTAGGTACAATTACCATTGTTGCCAGTTCCTCAGGTATCCCCTCCTTCAGCTCAAGCTTGGGAAAGAGTACAGGTTTTGTAATTTTGCTTAAAATACTGTTAACCATTGCGGCTGCTATTTCACTTGCCGGAATGACACTCAATACTCCAAGTATTACTACAACCGTCAGGGATACACCACTTTCACTCCTAATGCTGAATATAACCGGTATAGCTGCAAAACAGACAGACAAAAAGACTATAGCCCCAATAAACCCTTTAACCGAATGGCTGCTTGCTCCAGAATCCCTGTTCAATGATTCATCAAGCTTATTTCTAAACTCGCTTTTCAGCCTTTTTTGCCCTCCGCCTATCAAATAGTACCCAACATGACTTTTAGGATCTGAATTGGTTGTATTTGTAAATTCCTTAGAGTTTGAGTCGAGATACTCTCTGGCATATTCACAGGATAATCGTGCTATATTTATATCGGTGGTACCGTACTTTTTAGCTAATTTAACTACAATGTTTCTGTAATGGTTTCTGGAGTTGAAATCCATTACAGGATAAACACCTGAAGGGTCCTGCTTCAGTATTCTTTCAACCTCGCTCAAGCTCTCAAATAGCACTGTACTGTCATAGCCCGACAGAATTCTGAGACTATTTACAATATTGCCCATTGAAACCTGTATTACTGCCTGATTGTGGTGATCCATTGTAATTAAGTTGTCTGTGTTGGTACTCCTCTGAATTAATATGCTGTCAATACAGTCCACCATCCAGAGAGTTTTAGAGCCATCCTTTCTAAGCTTCTTAATAAGAAACTCCACAAAGGCAGGTGATAGCTCCTCCAATCCATTAACATGGTCTTTAAAAGCATCACATTTTTGTTCAAAGCTTTTAGCTAAGCCGGCGATTTCCTGAGCTCTATGCCAATCCTTACTGATTGAGGTTATCTTCTCGCATACTACCCAAAGCTTTTCAAATAAAGCAGTTTTTATCATTAGGGTAAGCATCCAGAGCTCTTCAACCGAAAGAAAAGCATACCTTTGATATGCAGCTATGAAATCCATTATGTTTTTTTCATTTGTATTTCCATCTACATGTGAGACTATTTCAACTGCTATTGAATATATGCGAGGCAAACCCTTATATGCTCCCTCGGCTAAAACCGGAGTAGCCTTTCTGATATCGTATAGCTCTTTTATTATCAGTCTCTTCTGCTCCTCGATAATATAAAAGTTATCAAGCAGCCATTCAGCCGCAGGGGGAATTGGGAACAGGTCAGCAGCATCTTTGTTAAGAACTTCATAGGTTTCTAAAATACATTCGAAATTTTTCACGAGACGCCTTGAGACTCTTCTCATACTTCTTTTTCTTTTTTTGGTTGTATGGGATTTTGCAAGAAACTCAGCATGACGCTCAAACTCATCGCTACTCAGGACAACGTCCTCAATATGAAATTCTCCGGAAGAATGTTTATTTATCCGGATTATTAATGCTGCTAAAATTGCTGTCAATAAGATTATTATCAGTAAAATATATATATCCATATATGTATATCACCACTTAATAAAAATTTTTAAAACAAAAAAGTACTAAAGTTTTGAAAAACAAAGCACATACATAGTTTCTCTCCTTAATAGCAATTCTGCCGGATAAAGAGATTCACTATTATTTTGCCCCAAATTTCAAACTTTAGTACAAATTAATAATTATTTTATACAAAAGTGATATTTAACTAAAGGATTCTTTCCATTTGCTATTATACTACTTCATTCCCTGGGTCAGAATGCCTCTAGCTCTTTCAACAGCTTCCTTTGAAGGAGTGGGAACTCCCTCCAGGGGATATTCTAGACAAAGCTTCTCCCATTTTTCCTTTCCAAGGGTATGATATGGCAGAACCTCAATCTTTTCGATGTTTTTAAACTGCTTTAGATACTCGTACGCTGCAAAGAGATCCTCCTCAGCATCTGTATAACCGGGTACAAGCACATATCTGATCCATACGGGCTTACCGATTTCAGCCAAATATTGTGTGAAAAGCTTGATCTTATTGTTTTCAACACCTGTAAGCTCAATATGCTTATCAGCATTAGCATGCTTAAGGTCCAATAGCACCAGATCTGTATATTCGAGAACTGCTTTAACAGCAGCAGTCAGATCAACATATCCCGACGTATCAACAGCAGTATGGATCCCCTGTCCCTTACACAGCTTAAACAGCTGTCCTATAAATTCTGGCTGAATCATTGGCTCACCGCCACTTACAGTAAGGCCTCCGCCAGAAGAATCGATGAAATTTCTGTACTTACCTATTTCATTCAGAACCTCTTCGGCAGTATATATTTTCGCACCCTCCGAGCTCCAGGCATCCCTGTTATGGAAATATTTGCAGCGTAAAGGACAGCCCTTCATAAATACTATAAATCTTATTCCCGGCCCATCAACAGTGCCAAATGTCTCAAAGGAATGTATTCTTCCTTTAACCTCCACAAAAATCACCCCTTAATTAAATTTATTGCTCTATGTTCTCCTATAATATCGAACCTAATAAAATTATATGTTTTCATGTATTGTTCTGTTGATAACGTCCAACTGCTGCTCCCTGGTGAGCTTGATGAAGTTAACAGCATAACCCGATACTCTTATGGTGAGCTGAGGATACTTTTCCGGATGCTCCATAGCATCGAGGAGCATTTCTCTTTCAAAAACGTTAATATTAATGTGATGGCCGCCTTCTTTAAAGAAGGAATCAAGAAGAGCCGATAAGTTGCTGACTCGTATTTCCTCATCCCGTCCTAAAGCCTTTGGAACAATCGAGAAGGTATATGAAATACCATCCTGAGCAAACTGATATGGCAGCTTTGATATTGATTTTAGCACTGCCAGTGCACCATTCAAATCTCTTCCGTGCATGGGGTTTGCGCCAGGGCCGAAAGGTTCCCCTGCCTTTCTTCCATCAGGAGTGTTTCCTGTCTTTGCCCCATAAACTACGTTGGAGGTTATGGTCAGAATTGAAAGAGTAGGAACTGAATGTCTGTATGTTCTCTGTTTCTCCAGCTTTTCCATAAACGTCTTAACCAGCATAACAGCAATATTGTCTACTCTATCATCATTGTTTCCGAACTTGGGGTAATCCCCTTCGATATCATAGTCAACTGCCAGCCCCTCATTATTTCTAATAACCTTAACCTTAGCATACTTTATGGCACTCAGGGAATCAGCAACAACCGATAAGCCTGCAATACCACACGCCATTGTCCTAAGTATATCCTTGTCGTGAAGCGCCATCTGGAGTCGTTCATAGGCATATTTATCATGCATATAATGGATAATGTTGAGTGTATTGATATAGAGTTTAGCCACCCAGGTCAATACTGCGTCAAAGCGCTTCATTACATCATCATAATTGAGATACTCTGTTTTAACAGGTATAAAGGCAGGTCCCACCTGAACACCCGATTTTTCATCTCTTCCCCCATTAATGGCGTAGAGCAATGCTTTAGCCATATTACAACGGGCGCCGAAGAACTGCATCTGCTTCCCGATTCTCATAGCAGAAACGCAGCAAGCAATTCCGTAATCATCCACCCAATAATACCGCATGATATCGTCTCTTTCATACTGTATGGAGCTGG
>JAEZIV010000249.1 GCA_023436515.1 Bacillota bacterium | reverse complement strand
ATGTATAAGCTAATAATTGCCGATGATGAGGCAAAAATCAGGGATGGGCTTGTTAACTATATACCATGGGATACTTTCGGGGTCGAAGTTGTTGCTGAGGGTGAAAACGGTAGACAAGTTCTCGATTACATTTTTCACCACCCGGTAGATGTTGTTTTATGTGATATCAAAATGCCTATAATGTCCGGCATAGAGCTTGCTAGCATGCTCTATGAACAAAGGCATAAAACAAAGGTGGTATTTTTAAGTGCTTATAAGGATTTTGAATATGCACAAGAAGCTATTGCATACGGAGTCCGAAGTTACATCATCAAGCCTACAAAATTTAATGAACTTTTAAATACATTTACTAAGATCAAAGATGAATTGGATTTAGAAAATAACGGATCAAAACATAAAGTTGACAATAACTTCCCACCTGAAGCGGTGAAGCCAATGGGTTATTATGACAAAATAATCAATACTGCAAAAACTTATGTTAAAGAGAATTACAAAGATGCAAACTTAAAAAAGGCTGCTGAACTAATCCATATGAACACATATTATTTTAGCAGATTTTTCAAGCAAAAAACCGGTCAGAATTTTTCAGAATATGTATTATCAGTTAAATTTCAAAGGGCTGCCGAGTTACTAAGAGATGTCAAATACAAAACTTACGAGGTCGGTATGCTGGTTGGATATGATAACGTGCATAACTTTTCCAGAGCTTTCAAGAACTATTATGGTATAACTCCGAGAGAATACAGGGAAAAGCCTCTCTGATAATAAGTAAGTACGAGGAGTTGTGAGATGTATGAAAAAATATTTCTTCATAAAGAATTTTATGTTGTTTATCTCTCCATTTTTAGTTCTTCTGCTTTTATTTATAACTTTTACCATTACCTCAACTCAGAGATTTATATTTAATGATATAGATAAGAATAATTTAACCCTTCTTAAGCAAATACAGCAAAATGTTGAATTGATAATGGATGAGATCGCTCAGCAAATGATTTTCTTTAACAATAACGATAAAGCCATTTTAACAATGAAGTCACTGATAGATCAGGATAATATGACCTTCGACCAGCTAAATTCTTATGGTCTAATAGATGGCTTTATTAGAGCACCAACAAATTCCAAACCCTATATTCACTCAATTTATGTTTACCTTGAAAATAACAAAGGATTAGTTTTTTCATCCAATGAAGGTCTTGTTTCTGTTAGTGAATCAATGGATAAATCCTGGTATGAAATCTACAAATCAAAGGACATAAATGTCAGATCATGGACTGAGCTAAGAAACATAAAAAATCGCAGCTTTGAGAAAAACAACACAAAAATCCTTTCTATTTATCGAAGACTTGATAATACTAAAGGAGTAATTGTACTAAATATACTTGCCGATTATTTTAATGATACCCTTGCTTCACTTACAACACTGCCAAATCAAGGTATTTTCATAGTAAATGAAAAAAACAATGTGATCTTCAGTAATAAAACAGACTCAAACATGTTTCAAAATTACTTGCCAAAAATAGCCGAAACCAGTGACGACATTTTTACTATTGATACTAAATCAGCCAAGTATACTGTAAACCAATTAATTTCAAGTAACTATAAATGGAAATATATATCCTTAATTCCACAAAGCACTCTTTACGAAATGCCTATAAAATTAATTACATATGCTTTAATAGTTATGGTTATTGCTTTTGTTTTCGGCTTTATATTGATCTATTATCTAACCCATAAAAACTATAAACAGGTCTCAAATATTGTTTCCATTTTATCTTCTGCCGAAAAAGGTTTAACCTTGCCTCCTCCTCCAGATAAGATTAAGGATGAATACGGATTTATTATTCATAATATACTTAAGACATTTATAGAACAAAGTTACTTAAAAATTCAGCTTTCCGAAAAAAAGTACAAAATGGAGGCTCTGGAGCTTCTGGCATTACAATCGCAAATGAATCCTCACTTCCTGTTAAATACACTCGATACAGTTAGCTGGGAAAGCCTAAAGCTTATGAGAAAAACATACGGTGAAGATATTCTGATAGAGAAACTGTCAGGTATACACTATATGATTGAAAATCTTTCGGACATATTAAAATATGCTCTTGGAAATCCTCATGAAAATGTAACCTTGGAGACTGAAATCAGCAATACAAAAAGTTATATCGAAATACAAAAATACAGGTATGAGGATAAATTTGATGTAATTTGGGATTGTGATAATACTGCAATGAATTATTTGGTTATAAAGCTATTTTTACAGCCTTTGATAGAAAACTCCATATATCATGGAATTAAGGAAAAAGATAAAAACTGCCTTATAAAAGTAAAAATAAAAAAATCAGGATCTATCTTAAAAATATCAGTGGTTGACAATGGTATTGGAGTAACCCTTCAGAAATTAAATGAAATTAGGAGGAATCTGGAATTAACGGATGATTACTCCGAACATATTGGCTTGTATAACACTAGTAAAAGACTTAAGCTGAAATACGGTGACAGGTATAAATTAAATATTCGAAGTAAATACAACCTTGGCACCGCCATATATATTGAAATACCAATTTCTTGATATTTATGGACCAAAGCAAAACCACCCGCCTTGAAAGCGGGTGGTTTTGATATAAGTTATGAGTAAGTCTATAAGCCGGGTTCTGTATTAAATGATCATCTATCTAGGCACTGCATCTCTACAGCGCTCAAGCCACCTCCCCGGGACTGACGGGCAGTCATTGCGTCCCTCCACGGCGTTGCTCCAGGTGGGGTTTACATAGCCGGCAAGTCGCCATGCCGCTGGTGAGCTCTTACCTCACCTTTCCA
>JAEZIV010000209.1 GCA_023436515.1 Bacillota bacterium | reverse complement strand
TCTATGCATGATCTGAAGACCCTCTGCTTCAGTAGAGAACTTAATTCTCGAAAGTACATCCTGTGCATGGACAGCCTGGGGATTTAATGAGGAGGCAGTACCAATTTCAGAACCGTCCTGAAGATCCACAATTGCTGCAACTAATGTTGTTGTACCAATATCAACTACTGCACCAAAGCATTTCCGCCTTGTGTCTCCGTCTTCTATACACAACTCCCTATCACCGGCAAATACCTTTGTTATGTTATCCTCACCGAAAAACTCCTTCTTAATCAAAGGCTTTAGGCATATATCAAAGCTCTGACCCTTACCAAGGATTCTCAGGGTATCGTTCTTTTGTGTGGCTAATAACTCTACGGTTATGTCCCCGGTAATCTTCGCCTCACATGATAGCACATACCCTTGCTCCTCTTCTTCCTCAGATAGATGGTGTCTGCTTCCGGAAACCACATTCAGTATGGATTCCTTATCTAATTTCACCTTGCATTTTCCGCAGGTACCCACAGCGTTGCAGGGAGACTCGATAACAATTCCGGCACTGCGAGCTGCCTGGAGAATGGTTACACCTTCTTCTACTGTTATTGATATGTTATCCGGATAAAAGCTTACTTCTGCCATTACTGTCTGCTCTCCTTTACTGTTCTCGTCAAAGCCTGAATATTGTTAATTGAGGATGATCTGCATAAGCCGCAGGCCGGTGATATGATGTCAATACCATCACTCAGCAAGCGCTCAGTTTGTCCAGATACCTTTTCAGGTGTACCGAATTCAAGCAGGAAGGTACTCAAATTCCCCATAGTGGTAAGTGAGGGAAACTCCTCTTTTAAAAGTCTAAGATTAACCATAGCATCTGTACTGATGGCGTCCGATCTTATTTCAGGAATATTGCTTTTAACCGTATTCATGTTTCCGCATATATGTACTATAACTGGAGCCTTTAAAGAGTGTATTCCATCAATGAGCTTGTTCAGGTACCTGACCGCATACTCTTCAAACATCCTTGGCCCCAAGATTTCACCCGTTGCTGTAGGATCTCCAATAGATATCAGATCAACACCGTTATCAATCATAAGTTTGGCATAACCAATTAAAAAATCAGTGACATAATCAATTGCCTTATGTGCATTTCTACTGTCTTTCCTGAGCTCCTTTAAAAAGGTCATAGGGTCTACAATTGATGCAGTCGTACTTATAGGTCCGGTTAAATTCCCAATAACAGGCACATCAGGGTATTTCTTAGATAAATAATGTCCTGCCTGAATAACAGTTTCTATCCTTCCCCTCTTAAGTATTGTTTCTATATCCTGATAGTCGATCTTAGATACTGAGGGGAATAGTTCTCTTTCAATTTTTGGCTCACAAGCTAATGTTCCAAAGTTAACATCACTACCCAGCACCTCTGCTTCAACAGTCATGCAAAACGGAATGCCGAAATTCTCAAAACCGGTGTACTCAAATACATCATGTGACAGGTCAGCCATGAGTTTGTTATCGTGGTGGGCTGCGGGAAGTGTATGACCTGTTTTGTTCATTACCTCCACTATTGCAGCATTCATCATACCACCCGGACAAACTACGGGAGGGCGATCTGTTCTTTCTTTGCTTAAAACTCTCAAGATTCTTTCCTTGGGGCTAATACTATTCATCTCCTTCTCCTTTCAATACCTATGCTGGGCTATTATATTGTCATAATCAAACTTCAACCAAAGTAATACATATTTTGGGGCTCAAATACTGCAGATTTGAAGATATTGAGCAACTTCCATTGTTCCTCATACAAGTCTGCTCATTATCATTAGTATTCCTACTTATTTAGTCGTGTTTATACTAATAAAAAGTGGAGCATTGCTCCATTTTTTTATTTATATCAGTTACTGGTTCAATAAAACAGAAGTTAGTCTCATATTACTGCTACTATAGCTTTGATACTGCAGTTCTTATTCTGTCTAAGCCTTCTAACAATAATGACCTCGGACATGCGAAATTTATTCTCTGAAACCCATTACCCTCTTTACCAAAGGTAATTCCATCATTTAACCCTACACCTGCTTCATAGGTAAAGAAAGCATTCAGCTTCTCTGCTGCAACCGGCAGACCCTTACAATCTAGCCACGCAAGATATGTTGCCTCAGGTCTTATTACTTTTATGCTCGGAATATTCTTTTCAAAATACTCCACCATAATATCCAGATTTTGTTCAAGGTAAACTAACAGTTCCTCCAGCCAAGCTTCACAATGACTATAGGCAGCTACGGCAGCTTCCAATCCAAAAATATTCAACATACCGGCACCATTTTTGTTTAAAGTACTTATAAAGCTGCTTTTAAGCCGGGTATCGTTTATTATTGCTGCAGAAACAGACAAGCCTGCTATATTGAAGGTTTTTGTAGGAGAAATCAATGTAATGCAGTTATTATAGTCATCTTCTGAAAGTGATGCGATTGGTATATGTTTATGTCCCTTGAACACCAAATCAGAATGGATTTCGTCAGAGATAAGCATCACATTATATTTTTTACACAGCCTTAATACTTCCTTTAGCTCATTTAACCTCCAAACCCTGCCAATTGGATTATGTGGACTGCAAAAGATAAATATTTTTACGTTGTCGGCAAGCTTTTTTTCGAGATCGGAAAAATCCATTTCATAAGTACCATTATTATTTATGAGGGGATTAAGGACCAATTCCCTATTATTCTTTGAGATACTGGAATAAAAAGGGTAATATATTGGAGTCTGCATTAACACCTTATCTCCGGGTTCTGTAAAAGCAAGTATTGCTGTATTAACTGAAGTGACAACTCCAGGACTATAGACAACCCATTGCTTATCTATCAACCAGTTATGCCTTCTTTTCATCCAACCCGACAATATGTCAGAGACTCGGTCTGAAACCTCTGTATAACCAAATACTCCATGCTCTGCTCTACTCATTATAGCCTGTGCTATGGGAGCAGGAGATTTAAAATCCATATCAGCCACCCACATTGGCAGGATATCTGCTCTGCCGAACCTCTGCCTGCAATAGTCCCATTTCAAAGAATCGGTATTTTTCCTCTCAATAACTTCATCAAATTTACTTATCACAAAAAACACTCCTATAGATTTAGATTATATGACATCATAAGCTATATATAATACATAACCCCTTCAATGCCATTCTTTTTTCTATAATTATCTGCCAGATCCTCTAATGTCACAGAATCGATCAGTCCATTCAAAGACTCATTCATTTTCTCCCAGACATTTATCCTTAGGCAGTACTGTATAGCTGTTTCATTGGAATCAATGCTATCCGCACCGTTATCAATTAATGATATAGGACCTTCCAAAGCCCTTAAAATTCGACCAACCTGTAAATCGGTGGGTGCTTCGGCCAATACATATCCTCCCTGAGCGCCTTTAACGCTTTTTACAAGTCCGGATTTTCTTAATATAGAGAAAACCTGTTCCAAATAAGGTGTTGATATTCCTTGCCTTTCTGCAATGCTGCACAAGGCAACTTGCTCTCCCTTGGAATAGACCGCCAAATCAACCATTGCTCTCAGCCCATACCTGCCTTTAGTCGAGAACTTCATTTCTTCCTCCTGTTTTCCCACTATTCCTATATGTTTTATATTATAATACTGACAAATAATAATATCAATACAATTTTAAATATAATATTCCAAATCCTTACTGATATTGGTACAGCTCCTATAGCAATCAATCAGGTCTGCAATTGTTATTGACTTTGTTACCTGATTTAATGAAAGCATAATACTTTCCCATAACTCTCTCGTTGTGCAATTCTCATAGTAGTTGCATGGGTGTTTTGTCCCCTCGATGATACAATCTACCGGTGCCAAAGGGCCTTCGAGAGGGATTAAAACATCAGCTACTGATATAAGTGAGGGATCTCTGGAGAGAACATAACCTCCTTGAGCTCCTCTGATA
>JAEZIV010000182.1 GCA_023436515.1 Bacillota bacterium | reverse complement strand
GTAATCCGTATGTAAATACCCTGCCACCCCATTAAATAAGCTCTGGAATTATAGCACATCGTATACCCGAATACTTACTCTTTGTAACCAAATAACCATCCCCCAGCTCAAGCTCTTTCTCAGTTGAACCATATGGATATTTTACACTGAATAGGCTTTGGTCTTTTATACTTCCTAACAATAATCCTGTTTGTTCATCTTTAATGACCTTAGCCAGACTGTCCCAATTCCCTTCGATTTCTGAAGTATTATCTGATGCAATAACCGATATTTTTAGATTTCTTTCGTATCTTATTATTCTCTCAAGTAGTTCCTTTAGCTTATAATTATCGCTAGAGGTTAATTCACTTAATTTATCAATAACATAAACTATCTGTGGCCAAGAGGCTTTTAAAGCATCTATATCTCCATTGGATGTTCTGACTTCCCTCACCTGATTTCTGCGGTCTTCAATTTCTTCTACTAATTCATCTACAAATTCATTCATATCTGTTTGAGCCGAAATATCTCTTACAAAGGGTAACTTCATAAGCGGGAAAATGCCCATTGAATTTGAGTCCAGAGCGTAGACCTTCAAGTTACCTTCACCAAGCTTTTGAGATAGAGCATTGATCCACGAAACAATAACTGTGCTCTTTCCGGACATAGGATTTCCGGTAACTATCAGCGCCGGTGTAACAGAAACATCCACCAGAACTCGCTGAAGGTCATTATCGTTTAGTCCAATAGCCAGCTTATCTGTATTGACATTAATCTCATTTATATCTATTCTTGAAGGCATTTGTGGTATCAGTTGAGCTTTCTCAATTATGCCATTCTCTGTATACTCTTCAAATATATCAAGCAATTTATCAATACCTTTATCTTTAAACTCCGGTAAACATATATGCACCTCGCATGGAGGCTTATTCCTTATTAATGCTCTTCCAGGTATATTTGCGGGCTCCATACCCTCAGTTCTACCCACAATAGAATCATATTCTCCTTTTTCTGTTAATTGAAAGGTTATTGCCATCTTAAAATTAATAGAAAACTTGTATCTAACTAATGTCGTATTAGAGACCGTCGCAGTCAGAAAAATTCCATATTTTGTGCCCTCTCGAGCTATAAGCATCATCTGTTCATCAACCATGTCATAGGTTTCAGACAAAGCATAGTAGTTGTCAATAAATATAAATATCGCAGGCAAAGGCTCATCTTTAAAGCTTACTTTATAATCACTAAAATTCTCACTTCTCTTTCTTTCAAATATTTGCTTCCTTTCATTCATAATTCTAAAAATGAAAAGCATAAATTGGCTAATTTTTGATTCCTGTTCTATTGTCATTACTCCACCACAATGGGCAAGTCTCTCAAATTTCTTTAACGATGTCCCACCAAAATCCATTATGTATATGTTTACATCCTTTGTAGAGTATCTGTTTGCTAAGGACATGATTATTGTTTGAATTAAATAGGTCTTTCCCGTTGAAGCAGACCCATAAATAATTAAGTGTCCATCTCGTAAAAAATCTATTTCGCAGGGAGCCTGTGATTGCTCTCTTGGATTGTCCAGAAGTCCGATTTTTGCTATTAAATCATTATTACCCTTATCCCAAGCTCCAGTCTGATAATTAAAACCCGCTTCCCCATTAACCTCGTCCAAATATAGCCTCTCAGGAAGAGGTGGAAACCAAGGCCCCTTCAAGGGGTCAATTTGATTCACTTTTGATTGAACACCGATATACTCAACCATCGCTTTAAGCTGTGAAGTGAGCTCAACGCTTACAATTTTTTCTTCATTCATTGGGTATAGCTTTGTTTTTTTGCCATTTAGAGATATTTTAAATATTTTCTTTTTAGAACTCTTGTCAGCCATTAATAAGCCATTTGGATCATAATCTGCACCAGACCAGGTTGATTGAAAAAGCTCAAAAATCTCATCATTACCAACTTGGATATAAGCGCGCCCAGGCTCCTTAATTCTTGCAGCATCCGGTCTTTTTATAACATCCTTACTATCGGCCTCTTCCTGAACCTTCAGGCATATTTTAAACCTTGAGTTACTCCATATTTGGTCGTCAACAACGCCTGCGGGCTTCTGTGTTGCCAAAATCAAGTGAACCCCTAAGCTTCTTCCAACGCGGGCGGTACTAACTAATTCTTTCATAAAATCAGGTTGTTCTGCTTTTAACTCTGCAAATTCATCAGCAATCATAACCAAGTGCGGAATCGGCTCTTTAGCTCCTCCGTTATGATAGAGCTTCTGGTATTTGTCTATGTTATTTACCTCATATTCCGCAAATATTCTTTGTCTTCTTTGAAGTTCGCTCTTTATCGAGAGCAGTGCGCGTGTAGTTTGATTTCCACCCAGATTAGTTATTGTACCTACCAAATGTGGCATGCCTTTAAATACATCAGCCATACCACCACCCTTATAGTCAATTAAGACAAAGCATAAGTCGTGGGGATGAAAATTTATAGCAAGAGAAATAATTATAGACTGCAGCAATTCACTTTTTCCGGACCCGGTAGTGCCTGCTACCAAACCATGGGGTCCATGACTTGTTTCGAACGCATGCATATCCAAATAAAAAAGCTCTTCCCCTACTCTTGCTCCTATAGGAACACTTAATCCCCTGTATGTCCGATTCCTCTTCCAACGGGCTGCCACATCAACATTCTCAACCTTATCAACATTGAGCATTTGAAGTAAAGTAATTGATTTAGGTAAGGAGAAGCTGGCACTAGATGACTTAATTCTCAGGGGACAAAGTCTTCGTACCTCAAGCTCCAGCTCCGGGAGATTAATGGTGTCTACTATAATTGTTGATTTTTCACCAGTCACTTTATTAGCATATTCAGCATTTTTATCCTGATAATTGATTACAGTTTTACAATTCATGGGTAAGTATGATTGACTTTCTGCAATGAACACTGAGGATACACCAATATCAGAGTGGCAGTTATATAAATATTTTGCTATCGCTTCATTCTCCAGCAAACCCTGGTCTTGTACAATAAAAACGTAATGAGTTAATTGTGTACTATTTTGCAGGCCTTTGCTTTTATCCATTTCTCGAAGCTTTAACATCTCATAAAGCTCATTCAGAGTTTCATGGGCTATTGTTTTTCCGCACATAATGTATCTGGTTGTAAAATCATCATTCCAAACATGGGGAATATGCTTAACGAATTCCCAATTAGTTAATTGGTTGTCCTTAAGCAAAAATACCAGCTTTACATCGTCATACCCATGATGTGTAATAATTTGCAATACCGCTAGTCGCAATATTTCTGTAGTCTTATCAATGCTGCCTGATAATCCGCAAATCTCAGATGAAATAAGATTGATACATACCGGTACATTCTTAACTCTGCTAAATTCCAATCCGATTTTCTCAGGTTCGCTAGCGAAAGGATCAGTTTCTAGTTGCATCTGCTGTTTTGAATAATTAACCTTAACAAAGGAGGTCACACTACCTACACCTATTCTAAGTGAGAGAAAATCATTGTATGAACGGGTTTTCTCCCATAGCTTGCTGTCTACGTTTTTTATGCGCTGAATACATATTTTAGGCTCCGGATGCATCTCATTGAGTGCCTTAACCTGCTTTTCACTTGATATAGTCAGCTCTGCCCTGACATCAGCTATGTACTGCATATACTTTTTTTCTCGTAAAGTCTTATTTTTTTTATATTTTTTTAATTGATTTGTGGCGGCCGAAACTGAAACTACTAATGTCATAATTGTTGTAGCAACAGATAAAAACATGTATGATGATTTTGAGCTTAGAGAAATAATTACAGTAATTATTAACATGACTGCGGGAGGAAGCATCATTGTTCCCCATTGTATTTCAGGTTTATCACTTATACTTGGCGGATTTTGTATTTCAATCTCCCCACAAGGTAGCTCGGGCAAAAATCTTGGCTGCCTACTAAATTCATTAACTTTATTCATCATAATATTCCTTTTCTCGATTAAGTTTTTTCATAAAACATAAACTTATAATCCATAGCAGTCTTTATAAAATTGGTACTCTAATTGCTTATAACTTTTAGCGGTATCTTCCAGCCCTTTAGCTTTGATTATAAGAATATTACAAATCCTCTCATGTTTTCTTTTAATCTCCTCACAAATCATATTTATAGCACGGATTTGTTGTTGAACATTGTATTCACTATATTCCTTACCCACCGGCGAGACAACTTTATTTGCTTCATTTACAATGGTACTGATCATTTTCCCCATATTACTCTCATAGGTTCTCATTTTGGCTTGTAAATATGATAATCTATCAACATCCACACTTAATTTATCCATCAACCCACTGAGTATTTTTCGGGTTATGCCTAACCCATTTCTGCCAAATACAGAGTTATTTACACAGTTTTCTACAGCGGAAATACATGCGTTTACTCCATTTGTAAATTGCTTTTTACCCTTTTCAAGGTATTCCTTGGTTGCTTTCGATACATCACTTGTACTTTTTGACACTTTATCTACCAGAGTATCCCACGAAGTTGGCGCCAGCTTTTGTATATCACCTACTACTGCATCTATCCTCTTCGCAACCGCAAACGCGAATCCTGCAGAAGCACCTGCCAATTTCAGCTTTAGAGGTCCGTTGATAGAAAAGCCTGCGCCCATAAACTCAATTGCATCTTTTCCAAATTCCTTTAATTGGCCCAATATCCAAGCCATGAATTTATTGAAGCCATTTATGATATCTGATGCTAATTTTTTTAGTACATTAGCTAGGTCCACAGCATAGTCCATCAAAGAATTTGCAGCATTTATTATGTTATTAATAATAAAGCCTATTAATTCACTTGTTTTCTCAAAGACAACATTGCGGGCAACTTTCGGGATATCCTCCGTTACTATCTCAGGTAAAACTAAAGCTAATCCATATAAAGTACCTAATCTATAGTCTGCTTCTGTGACTCTATCACCATTGACAGGAGTTTTATTACCGAGCTTATCTTGGGCAACCCCCATAACAGCAGCAGTAATCCTTGAACGAACTAAAGGGGATAGACACATAATATCCTCGGAAATATTTTCAATAAGCTTTGACCATTCTCCTTGGGCACAAGTATCACTAAAAGACCCGTCATCATTTATATATCCGTCAGGGAAATGGTATTTTTGAAAATCCTTTATAGAATTAACTAATGTGCACTTGAAATATGTAATATGATTCTCTGGAATGATTGAAACACCTAGACCATTCACAAAGTCATTGTCGGCATAAAAGCCATACATTTTATTTATAGCTTTTAAGTATTCTTCTTCGCCATATTTTTTCTTAAAATCCTCTATCGCCTCAGGTGACATACCTTGTCCATCAAAGTTATAACAATATTTAATTAAGTCCTTGTATTCAGAATTAATTGTAACAAATTGTGCTTTATTGCCGCCCTTGGAATGTCCGGTTACTATAACCTGCAGATTTTTATCCTCCGCCTCCATTTCACCAATAACTTTGTCAAAATATTTTTTTGCCTCTTCCTGCTGGTCTGAAGTTATCTCTATTCCTCCAAGGCCCTGACCATTATCAATCCACTCACCCGCACCGGTACCTCTGTATGCAAAAATCGTATAGCCTCCCGCACCTTTAAACACTGCGGCTTCAAGCCCGCCTTCCTTATAGTCACCTGTTAAATTGCTTTGCTTATCAATTGTTAAATTAGCAAATCTTGGATTATTTTTACAGGCATTGGCAAGGACTCTGTATTGTCGCTGCCTGTCCCTGTAGTCTTCCTCAGACCCTTCTTCATGTGCATCAAGATACTTATAATATCCGGTCACGTCGCACTCGGGATAGTCGTAAATATTAGCAAGTTCATCCACTATTGTACTCAATTTATAGCCATCTAGAATCCCTACATCCTCCATATCCATATACATCAGAATATTTACCAAGGCAGCCTCATTTGCATATGGTGTGTTTTCCGAGTTATATTGGCTCATTTTGTTTCCTCCCAATCAGTATATCGATATTGGTATGAATCATTCATAGAGAGAACTCCCTTCATTGAATGCCATTCCTTCCCCGTATATGAATCAAACAAGTCACTTTTTTTATCCTCATTGATAATTTCCAGCTTTCCATCCAGCATGTAAAATATATCAAATCTACCTTTATACTTCTTTTCCTCAAACCTTTTGCGCAGCTCTTCGGCTTTTTCGTCCCTATTTGTTCTATATTCAGGGTCACTTACACAAATGGTTAATGAAATAAAAGAATATTTACTTACATACTCCAAATAACTCTCAACGCTCATATCCGGAGAGGCTTCAGCTCGTGGAGCGAGAGGAGCATAATACCACACCTTACTTTTGGGATATATGGGGGTAATAAGCTCAGTCATGATTTTATCAATCTTGTCCTTCATCAGGAAACCTGTATAGCTATCTATCATTTCACCGGTTTTCATTCCTCTTCTTATCATTATTTTGTATTCCGGAAATCTTTCGGATCTAGCATATATCTCCATCTCGGAAGCTTCCCAGCTTCCCGTCCCAACGCCTGTAACGTTAAAATTCTCATTGTATTTGTCCTTCAGATATTTCTCTACTTCTGCTTTTATATCTACTTCCTGTTTTGGTTTACTTTCCATACAGCCTGTCACTCCCATTAAAAGTATTATTGATATTACTATTATTGATATTACTAAGCACAATATTTTTTTCACTATTCAGTCACCTTCATTTCCTTATTAATTTGGAAAAGCTCGGGAATATTTACCAAGGCAGCTTCATTTGCATATGGCGTGTTTTCCGAATTATATTGGCTCATTTTGTTTCCTCCCAATCAATAGATCGATATTGGTATGAACGATTCATAAGAAGAGACCCCTTCATTGAATGCCAATTCTTCGCCGTATATGAGTCATACAAGTCACCTTTTTTATCCTCATTTATAATTTCCAGCTTTCCATCCAGCATGTAAAATATGTCAAATGCACCTTTATACTTCTTTTCCTCAAACCTTTTACGCAG
>JAEZIV010000379.1 GCA_023436515.1 Bacillota bacterium | reverse complement strand
TGGTGCGGATGAAGAGACTTGAACTCCCACGGTCGCCCACTGGAACCTAAATCCAGCGCGTCTGCCAATTCCGCCACATCCGCACGAAGCATTTCTTATTATAATGACAAATGTAGTGTTTGTCAACAAAAATATGTATACTTGTGATTACTTTATGAGTTCAGCGTTATTTATAATGGTATAATTAATATTTTCAGCCAGATTAATCTCATTATAAGCATCTTTTATACTTCCATCCGAATTAAATACCAGTCTCACCACCGGACGAGTAGGGTAATTTTTGTTTAGTTTTACTACCACTCCCTTTTCACCGTTATTAAGAATAACGCCGGTACCTACAGGATATGGAGGCACAATTTCGATAAAGCAGTTTAAGACTTTTGAATCAAGTGTAGGTGCAGCCATAACAGTTAAATACTCTATTGCATGATTTGTACTTATCTTGTTTCTATAAATGCGATCCGATGTAAGTGCATCGAATATATCAGTAATAGCTACAATTCTGGAGAATATATGTATTTGCTCCTGAGTTAACCCTCTTGGGTATCCTTTTCCATCAAATCTCTCATGATGTTCAAGTGCTACCCTGGCAGAATGCTCAGTAATCAATGGCATTTTTTTAAGTATATTATATCCATGAAGTGAATGTTCCTTAATTATGTCATACTCCTCAGAAGATAATGCAGATTTTTTCAAGAGAATCTGAGAAGGTATCATTACTTTTCCTATATCATGCATAAGAGCTCCAACACCAAGCTCCCTTAGCTGGTCAGCACTTAAATTCAGCTTCATACCGGTTATTATGGAAAGAATGCAGACATTAACGCAATGTGAGTAGGTATAAGAGTCACAGGTCTTTATATCCATCAAGCTGACGATTAGATCTTCAGTAGTTAATATATCATCTAATATTTTAGCGACTAACTCAATTGCTTCCTGAGAATCCAATATCTCCATAGTTAGATAATTATCCATGGATTTTTTTATAAAGGCTATTGCTTCCTGCCTTGTCTCCTGCTTAACTACACCACGAATAACCAGATCCTCAGAAATATCATCCTCAATATAGACCTCCGAAACTCCCATATCTTTTAAGCGCTCAATATACGATTCTGTCAAAAGAGCGCCCGCTTCCAGAAGAATTAAACTACCATTGAAAATTGCTTTTCCGAGAACCATACCCGGCTCACAGTTCGATATCCTTATCTGTCTCATTTCTTCCTCTGATTACTAATTATGATGTATGCCAAATATAAACAACATAGACTATGACATAATATAGCATCTACTTGTGGTATTGTGGATTATAATAACATAATTATACTGACTGTGTCAAAAAGTAGCAACAACTTTTTAATATATATGTAAAATAGAAATAATAGACCTACCGATTTTACAAACCTCTAAATATTATATATACTTAAGCTACGGTATTAACGAATAGGAGCATTCTCAAATGGTATACATTACTTTGCTTGCTATTGTAATCTTGCTGCTGACTTATATGAGAATTGAAGCCGCAATATTAACAAAAAGCTTTATTAGTTTTAGCACAGATTCCAAGGGTCTGAGGATTGTGCAGCTGTCGGATATACATATAAATAAGTTTTTTATTAGTGTTCCCAAGCTCATTGCCCAGCTAAGGCAAATAGAGCCCGATATAATTATTATGACCGGCGATTACATTGAAAAATTTAAGGAGCTGCCAAAATTCATAAGGTTGTTGACATTAGTAACTAAGGAATTCAAGGTTTACCTTTCCTTTGGTAATCATGACCATCAAGCTCTCCGCAGCACGGTTAAAAACCCGGCATCACTAGTTGAAGCAATTGAAGCTGCCGGAGCCTGTGTCTTGTTAAACAAAAGTGTAACAATATATAAAGGTAGCTCCGCTTATAACTTGATTGGAATTGATGACTATAAAAGAGGTACTCCTGATATAAACAAAGCCTTTGAAGGAATCGTCCCGTCCCTTCAAAGTGGAAGAATAAACATTGCCTTTTCTCATAATCCGGATATTGTATTTGAATTACCTGAAAACAAAGTAGACTTCCTTTTGTGCGGTCATTTCCACGGTGGACAAATATGGATGCCCTTCAGACTCGAATTTAAGCTAATGAGAAATGAACGGCTCAGTAAAATGGGATATTATAGAGGACTTCACAAGGTAAATGGTATAAATATTTACTTAAATAGAGGGCTGGGAAACGTACTATTTCCCTTCAGGTTCTTTTCTCCGCCGGAGATAACAGTTTTGCAGCTACCTTCCGAAATGGTGCATAATAATTTAGAGTACAGATATAAAGAGCTTCTTAGGCCTATGTAACATATATACTGATTTACAAAGACTTAAGCAGCTCTAAAATATTTTCAAGCATTGTGAGACTTATTGGACATGTATACATACTCCATTGTTCCGTTTCGCCTTATCAGATGATAGAAATGGTGAAGAGTCATCTTAACCTCTCTGACAAAACCAAGCCTGATATAAAACTCATCTGATTCGGTAAGTTCATTGGTTATTGGCTTGTAATTCTTTAGGCAGCCGCAGAAAACAGTATATTTATCAAGAAATTTCTGTATCTCGTCAGGAATAACATTCTTTGAGATAACACTATTTGAAATTACTTCCCCTTTTGATAGAGACTGAACAACAAAACCAGAACAGGTGTATGCCTTGTACGTACTAAACCTATGCTTAAAGAAAACTCCTAGGGCTGCAAGAGTGTCATAAATATTCTCCTCCTGATCATCCCGAATAGCATAGATAAATCCCTTTATAGCTTCAAATTGCTTTTCTGTTACCGGAATTTTGTATACTTTAATATAAACATCATCCATATTTCTCCCATGGGAAAGACGCTTGGGAAATTCCTTTACAAAGCCTCCCACAAGTGGATTTGAGGCTCTATATCGCGCAAAGGAATACATCTCCTCCAAGCCTTCGGTAAGACTGATAGAAGAATGATTGTAGAAGCTTCTGGTAAATACACGAATGAATCTACCCATCATTGTAGGAGTAGAGGATAATATAACATATATATTTTTCACATTATACCTCCCTTAAATATATGGCTTAATAATCTAGTTTTTGTAGACATAAATATATACGTTAGAAATGCACCTAATGTATGATACCCTCAGCCACAAATCAAGTCTCTTATTTCGAAGGTCCTTGCCAGTCTGAATTGATGGAAGTGGTGTACCTTGCTAGAATACTCCCAGCCGGTACAATACTGTGGCGACAATAACTGTAACAAGCCCTGCCAAACCAATTGCCAGACCGCTCATTGCTCCCTCAGTCTCCCCCATTTCAACTGCCTTTGTCGTCCCTAATGCATGGGCGGAGGTTCCTATTGCTATGCCTTTTGCAGTCTTGTCCTCAATTCTGAACAGCTTTAGCAGAATCGGAGAGAAAACCGCCCCAGTGATCCCTGTCACAATAATAGCAGCAACTGTTACTGATGGAATCCCACCTAACTGAGTGGATAGTTCAATCCCTAAAGGGGTTGTAATTGATTTAGGTATAAGCGATGCAAGTAATTCTGGGGAAATCCCAAAGGCCTTTCCCATCAACCATACTCCTATTATAGCAGTTATGCTGCCTATAATTACTCCACCAATAATTGCAACATAGTCCTTTTTTAGTGAATTTATGTTTTTATACAGCGGTACCGCAAGTATAACTGTGGCCGGAGTCAAAAACATTGAGATAAAGTCCCCGCCCTTTTTGTAATCCTCCAAAGGTATTTTTAAAAGCACTAAAATCCCCATAACAATCATCATTGCCAGCATTAGGGGATTGAGTATCGCAAGCCTGGTTTTTTTATTTATCAAAATACCTATTTCAAATGCCAGTAAAGATATTAGCAACCCGAAGACAGGGGAAGAAAAAATCTCCTTCATTTTGTTTTCCTCCTCTTAATAAACTGGACGGTTGCTCCAGTAACAAGCATTACAGCGATTGTAGTTACAACGCATATAACTATGATGGGGATAAAGTTGCTTTTCAAAATACCGAAATATGCCAAAAGTCCTACGCCTGACGGAATAAAAAAGAACGCCAGGTGATCTAATAGAAACTTACTTATTTCCTCAATCATTTCAAGCTTTATTATCCCGGTAACCAAAAAAATAAAAAGCAATATCATGCCTATGATACTGCCGGGAAGCGGAATATGAAATACTTTGTTTAATACTTCCCCTATTACACATATTGTAAGTATAATTAAAAACTGTCTCAATAATTTCATCTAAATAGCTTGACCCTTCTTGCTTCTTTCGTGATTATGCCGTCGTTGCCGGAAGCTGGTACAGATTATCGCTTTTGTTGATTACTCCACCAGCTTCTTAAATTCTTCGATTTTGTCCCTCAATTCGGCAGCTCGTTCAAACTGCAGTTCTGTAGCCGCTTGCTTCATTTCCTTCTTCAATTTTGAAATAAGGTCCTCAAGCTCCTCGGCTGACATTTGATTAGGCTTTTTATTTCCAGTATAATATTTTTCTTCATCCTCTGCAACCTTTGTAGCCTCTATTAAATCTCTTACTGACTTTTTGATAGTTGTTGGAACTATGCCATGAGCCTTGTTATAATCCATCTGAAGCTGCCCTCTTCTGTTTGTCTCACTCATAGCTCTCTGCATTGATCCGGTTATACTATCCGCATACATGATAACCTTGCCCTCGGAGTTTCTGGCTGCTCTTCCGATGGTTTGAATAAGTGAGGTTTCAGATCTCAGGAAGCCCTCCTTATCGGCATCAAGTATGGCAACAAGAGAAACCTCCGGTAAATCAAGGCCCTCCCTCAGCAGGTTAATTCCAACAAGAACATCAAATACTCCAATTCGAAGGTCTCTGATAATCTCCATACGTTCAAAGGTTTCAATATCAGAGTGTAGATATTTAACCTTTATATCCATTCCCTTCATATAATCAGTAAGGTCCTCTGACATTTTCTTTGTAAGCGTTGTAACAAGGACCCTTTGGCCCTTTTCTGCTCTTTGATTTATTTCACCGATGAGATCATCGATCTGTCCCTTTACAGGTCTTACTATAATCTCTGGGTCTATCAGTCCTGTTGGCCTTATAATCTGCTCAACTACTTGGGTAGAATGCTCTCTTTCATAAACTGCAGGTGTTGCACTTACATAGATAGCCTGATTAACACGTTCCTCAAATTCATTAAACTTTAGTGGTCTATTGTCGAAAGCTGAAGGAAGTCTGAAGCCATATTCCACCAGAGCTTGCTTTCTGGATCTGTCACCGTTATACATTGCACCTATTTGGGAAACGGTAACATGAGATTCATCAATAACAAGGAGATAGTCGTCGGGAAAGTAATCCATAAGTGTAAAAGGAGAGCTTCCCGGCTCCCTGCCGCTTATATGCCTGGAATAGTTCTCTATTCCTGTACAGAAGCCTATCTCAGACATCATTTCAAGATCATATCTGGTTCTCTGCTCAAGTCTTTGAGCCTCCAGAAGCTTTCCCTCCATTTTAAGCTGCTCAAGACGTTCCTCAAGTTCTTTTTCAATTGTAACCATGGCCCTTTCCATTTTAGGTCGGGTAGTGGCATAGTGGGAGGCAGGAAAAACAGCAATATGCGATCTTGTTCCCTTAATCTCACCGGTAAGATAATCCACCTCAGTGATTCTCTCAACCTCGTCTCCGAAAAACTCAATCCTGAGCACCATTTCCGAGCTGTTGGCCGGGAATATTTCAAGTACGTCACCACGGGCTCTGAACCTTCCTCTGCGAAAGTCTATTTCATTTCTTTCATACTGTATATCAACAAGCTTCCTGATTATTTCATCCCTATCCTTCTGCATTCCGACTCTTATTGAAAGCATAAGGTCAGTATAGTCCTCAGGATCTCCCAAGCCGTAAATACAGGAGACACTGGCCACAATGATAACATCTCTTCTTTCAAAAAGTGCGGCGGTGGCCGAGTGGCGAAGCTTGTCTATTTCTTCATTTATGGAGGAATCCTTTTCAATATAGGTATCAGTGGATGGAATATATGCCTCCGGTTGATAATAATCGTAATAGCTGACGAAGTACTCTACTACATTGTTGGGGAAAAATTCTTTAAACTCACTGCAAAGCTGAGCCGCCAGGGTTTTATTGTGAGCAATTACCAAAGTCGGCTTCTGTACCTTCTCTATTACCTTTGCAATGGTATAGGTCTTACCGGAGCCTGTTACTCCCAGCAAAGTCTGATGCTTCTGCCCCTCCACTATTCCCTTGCTTAATTTTTCTATAGCTACAGGTTGATCCCCTTTGGGATTATACTCTGAAATAACCTCAAATCTATTCATACGACCTCCTTGAAGTCAAGCCGATTTTACAAATCTTATACGTACAACTAAAATAGTAACTATATAAAATTATAACATAAAAGAACGCTAAATCAAACATATGTTTGCTTTGCGTTCTTATTCTTTAAACCCTGTAACCCCTTTACTGCGCTTCCATTATGAGAAAAACATATGCTCAATAAATATTTTCACACCTATGGAAATTAATATTAGCCCCCCGGCAATTCCTGCTCTTTTCCCCAACAGATTACCAAACCGTTTTGCCAGAAGTATAGCCAAGGTACAGCATATAAAGGTTATCAAGCTTATTATTGTAATTGAGTAAAAAATGTTTACCTTCAGAGCAGACAGGCTTACCCCCACTGCAAGTGCATCAATACTGGTAGCAACCCCTTGAACCAGCAAAAGCTTAAAGGTTAGAGAAAACAAAGAGCACTCCTGCTCCAGTTCAGCCTTTATCGCTTCATGAAGCATCTTACCGCCTATAACAGCCAATAATATAAATGCAATCCAATGATCGAATCGATTGATAACAGTCTCAAACCTGCTGGCTGTAAAGTAACCTATTAGTGGCATCAAGCCCTGAAAAAGAGCGAAGATCAGAGCCATCTTCAGTATGTGATGGAGCTTTATTTTGTTTATGCATAAGGAATTGGATATAGATACTGCAGATGCATCCATAGATAGTCCAATTGCCAGAAGTATCAATTCGGTTATTGCCATATAAATCTCCTTAGAATATGTAGTAGATAAATTTTGATTTGATGCTCGGTACTAATAACTTATACCATTAGTTTATTCTGTTAACAGAATCATAAATTCCAATATTCAAAAAAACAGGACCACTTCATGCCTCGGTATGGCAAATATGAAATGATCCCTGTATTCTTTTTCTAGCCTCTTTGCACAAGTCCAATTTTGCGCTGCACCTTTGAAAGAGTTTTTCTTGCTATATATGTGGCCTTTTCGGCATTCTCCTTAAGTATGGAGTTCAAGTAATCCTTATCCGCAATCAGCTCGTTATATCTCTGCTGCACAGGCTTTAGCATCTCCGCAACAGACTGACCTACTACCTCCTTGAGATCACCATAGGCTCTTCCGTCAAACTCTCTTTCTATATCGGTAAAAGATTTACCGGTAACTGCTGAATATATGCTCATCAAATTGCTTACTCCGGGCTTATTTACCTCATCATATCTAATCTCACGCTCTGAATCGGTTACAGCCCTCTTGAATTTACGAATAATTGCATCCTCAGGATCAAGAACGAAGACATATGCATTTTCGTTTTCATCAGACTTAGACATTTTCTTCTCTGGTTCCTGCAAGCTCATAATCTTTGCGCCTATTTTAGGAATATAGGGTTCAGGAATTCTGAAGGTCTCACCATAAACATTGTTAAATCTTTCTGCAATATCCCTTGTAATCTCCAGATGCTGCTTCTGATCCTGTCCGATAGGTACAAGGTCTGTCTGGTACAATAAAATATCGGCAGCCATAAGAACCGGGTATGTGTACAGACCGGCATTTATATTATCGGCATGCTTTGCAGACTTGTCCTTAAACTGGGTCATTCTGTTTAGCTCACCCATATAGGTATAACAATTCAAAAGCCATGCAAGTTCTGAATGAGCACTTACATGGGACTGCATAAAGAGTATGCTTTTCTGGGGATCAAGTCCGCAGGCTATATATAAGGCCAACAGGCCAAGACTTCGCTGTCTGAGCTCAGCAGGCTTCTGTCTTACCGTAAGTGTGTGAAGATCAACTATACAGTACAGACATTCAAACTCCTCCTGCATTGGTATCCAGTTTTTAATTGCACCTAAATAATTTCCTATTGTTAGGTTTCCAGAGGGCTGAACTCCGCTGAAAATCCTTTTTTTCTGTTCCATCTGTTCCATCTGTTCCATAAAAACACATCCTTAAAGAATTTATTATTAACTTAAAACTAAATTGGCTATTCTGTGACTACAAATGAAAATTGATGCATTTAGATTTTAACTCACTTTTTATGCATTAACAAGGTTTTTCAATATATTTCGGATAGAATTTTATTTTGAGGACCTGTCCTTTTTTCTGTAAGAAATGTAAATCAGCAGAAAGCCTATCCCTGCTATCAGATAGTAGACTGCCACCCTACTGCTTCCGCCATAGTATTTTAAGGCGGAATACCCCAATAGGCCCAGTGCAAATAGTAGACTACCCAATCTGGTTATCTTGTTCATAATACCTCCGAATCGGAAAATGCATTTTATATCTAAATATCACAGCAGCCCTGAATCAGTTTTATCTTTCCTCTCTAAAATATGGTGCTCCGAGAGCCTTTGGAGGATTGTTTTCCTTGGATTTTTTCAAAGAAATCACTACAAGCACAACTATTGTTGCAACATACGGGAGGATATCAAATATGCTCTGGGGTATGTGTACATAGCTTTGGAGATATAGTCCCAGAATACTGAGGGCTCCGAAAAAGTATGAGCCCAGCATTGCTTTGTATGGATTCCAGGTTACAAAGATTACAAGAGCAACAGCTATCCAGCCTCTTCCTCCGGTTACTCCATCCTGCCAGGAGGGAACTGTAATCAGGGACATATAAGCACCGCCCAAGCCGCATAGCATACCGCCGATGAGAATATGAACATATTTATATAGGGATACATTAATTCCCGAGGTATCAGCTGCTCCGGGGCTTTCTCCAACAGTTCTAAGGTTTAGTCCCGTTCTTGTTCTAAACATGTAAATAGCTAGAAGTACAGCTACTACATAGCCCACATATACAAGCACATTCTGATTGAATAATGCGTTCCCTATAACGGGAATATCCCCTAATAGCGGTATCTTTATAACTGCAAAGCTATCTCTAACAGAATCCCCAAGACTTTGACCAACCATTCTCTGTCCGACAAAACTTGAAAAGCCGGTGCCAAAAATAGTAAGGGATAGTCCCGATACTATCTGATTTGCTCTGAGGGTTATTGTCAAAAATGCGAATATCAATGCTCCTGCTGCTCCTGCCACCATTCCCGCTAGAATACCAAGGACCGGGTTCCCTGTGGAAAGTGCCGAACTAAAGCCAATAACAGCGCCCATTAGCATCATGCCTTCCACACCAAGATTCAACTGGCCCACCTTTTCTGTGATTATTTCACCAAGGGTTGCAAACAACAAAGGAGTTCCTGCAGTTACTGCACCTGTTAAAACGAAGGTTAAAACGTTAATAAATGTCATTCTACACGGCCTCCTTTGTAATAGTCTCATCTGATTTCTTACTTTTAATTAATCTGTACTGAATAAAAAATTCGCTCCCCAATACGAAGAACAATATCATGCCTTGAATTAATTGAGCTACAGAGGAATGAATATTAAAGGCTGTCTGGAGGAAAGTTCCTCCCTGCTGGAGAACCGCAAACAGGAAGCATACCACCACGATAAGCGGAGCGCTTAATCCTGCCAGCCAGGTTGTTATAATGGCCGTGAAGCCCACGCCGTTGGCAACCTGAAAACTCAAGGTATGATTAACCCCTGACACCTGAAACATTCCAACCAACCCGCAGAGGGCGCCACTGAGCATCAAGGAGGAAATAATTATTTTTTTTACATTCATTCCGGCATATCTGGCAGTGTTTTCACTCTCACCTATTACCTGAATTTCGTATCCGCGTTTTGTCGTATTAATAAACAAATACATTATAGCTACAAGAAAAATGGTTATAATCCATCCGATATGAATTCCAAAGACGGTAGGAAGGGCCGCATTATCTCCAAACATGGCGATTTTCCCCATACCCATGGCCTTCGGGTCCTTCCATGGACCATACTGAACATATATTACCAGCTTTTGAGCAATATAATTCATCATAAGGGTAAAAAGTGTTTCATTGGTACCAAATTGAGCCTTGAAAAAAGCTGGTATAACCGCCCAAATTCCTCCTGCAATAACTGATGCCAGAAACATTACAGGTAATAATACATATATGGGAAGCTGGTTCCAAAAGAGAGCAAAGTAGCTGGCAGCAAACGCCCCCATGATTATCTGACCTTCTGCTCCTATATTCCAGAATTTCATTCTAAAGGCCACAGATATTCCAAGTGAAGTAACAATAAGTGGTATAGCTTGAATTATAGCCTCTTTAAATCTATAAAGAGAACCGAAGCTGCCGTCCAGCATTGACAGGTAAATTTGAAAAGGATTGAAGCCCAGAATTAATATGAAAATACTTGTTGTGAGCAGAGCTCCTATTATAGCGGCAAATCTGTAAGTTACAGCTTGCTTTTTTGTTATATCGGTTCGTTTTACTACTCTCAGCATTATGCCCCAGCCCCCATAACCTTATTTATATCCTCACCGGCCATCATCAGCCCCAGCTGCTCCTTTGTTACCTTGTCAGCGGCTGTTATTCCCGTTATTCTTCCATTACATATTACCATTATTCTGTCACAAAGCTCTATAAGAACATCCAGGTCCTCTCCAATATATAAAACTCCCACACCCTTTTCCTTTTGCTCATTGAGAAGGTCATAAATTGTGTAAGAGGAGTTAATATCCAGACCTCTGACAGGATATGCAGTTATAAGCAGGTGAGGATTTGACTCAATCTCACGACCCAACAGCACCTTTTGAATGTTCCCGCCCGACAATTGCCTTACGGGATGAAATACTCCGGGAGTGTTTATTTCAAGCTTCTTCACAAGCTTCTCAGATAGCC
>JAEZIV010000033.1 GCA_023436515.1 Bacillota bacterium | reverse complement strand
CTAAGTGTTGTTTTGTTTAATGTTACTTCTGTTACTAGTACTGATGGGTTAACAACATTAAATGTTGTAGTTGCAGTGTCTGTTCCTTGTCCTACCACAACAGTATACTTTCCATAAGCAGCATCTGATGGAATTGTAAACGTATCTGAATAGTCTGTAGCAGTTATGGTATTAATATATAGCACAGTTGTATCCGGTCTCATTACTTTTATACTGATTGATCCCAGATTATTAGTACCTGTTACTGTTACTGTCTCTCCAGGCTTTTTATCCGATATATTGTTAACTGTAATAGATGTTGCTGCCGCTGTAACTGTTACTGTACATGTAGCAGTTTTGTTACCGTCTGCAGTTGTTACAGTAATTGTTGCAGTTCCTGGAGCTACCGCCGATACTACACCTGCATTATCTACAGTTGCTACTGATGGCTCGTCTGATGAGTATGTCACAGCCTTATTTGCCGCATTTGTAGGTAATACTGTTGCTGTTAAAAAGCCTTTTGTACCTGACACCAGGCTAAGTGTTGTTTTGTTTAATGTTACTTCTGCTACTGGTACTGGTGGGGCAACAACATTAAATGTTTTTGTTGCAACAGTTGTCCCTATACCTGCCACAACAGTATATTTTCCGATTGCGGCATCTAATGGAATTGTAAACGTATCCGAATAGTTTGCTGTACTTACAGTATTAAGATATAATACCGTTGAATCCGGTCTGATTACTTTTAGACTAATTGTCCCCATGGAATTTGTACCAGATAAGGTTACAGTGTCTCCTACTTGTTTATTTGAAATATTATCTAGTGTTACTAGAGGGTCTGAAGCAAAAGAACTAAATGTAAAACTAAGTAGGATCGCAATAATAATTAAATAACTAAATCCCTGTTTTATTGTCATTTTTAACCTCATTTCTGTTTTAATCCAATAAAGGTACTCAAGTAATTTCTTATATCTCAGCTCTTAATACTTTGGCTAAAAATACATTTTAATTTCTATTTCCTAAGTACCTTTAAGGTTAGGCTCCACTCAATAGATTCTGAACTTATATATCCTTTTTTGAATGCTTAGTTTAATACTTTACTATCTGCAAGACTTATAGGCGCAGTTGAATCGTTGCTAAATCTATCAAATACAAAAGCTTTAACAGAATATGTAGTATCTGCTGGATCTACATTGAAATATGCAGTAAACTCCTCTTGTGAGGTTATATCTCTTTTGAGAGCAACAATGCTTACCGGGGTGTTACCCTTCATAAGCTGGAATAGTACAACTTCCTGCCCATCATG
Organism: Bacillota bacterium; assembly: GCA_023436515.1. Classification (GTDB taxonomy): domain Bacteria; phylum Bacillota; class Clostridia; order Acetivibrionales; family DSM-1351; genus Ruminiclostridium. The sequence goes on along the minus strand of JAEZIV010000033.1, from coordinate 1,576 downwards.
TGCCCTTGCGCCTTCTGTTGCATCAACACTTATAGTAGCACGTAATCCACCTGTTCTGTCTAAAACACCATTTGTTGTGATGTTAAACAACCTTGAAGAAGATTTAGACTGAGCGAGCAGCCACTTTGATGTCTCAGGGTCTTGGAATGCTGGTACCGTTGATGCGTGTCTATCTATACGAGGACCTGGCAGATCTGGAATTAGACTCGCCATAGGACCTGATGGTGTGCTAAGACCTGGGCCTTGTGGCTCGAAAGCACTGTCAGGGTAAACGGTTATTTTTATTAGTTCTGCAATTCTCTCGTCACTTAATCCCCTAGCCTTGTATGCATCAACAATTCTCTGGTAGGAAGCTATAGCATTTGCACTTCCGAAGAGGTGGTCATATTGTCCTTGGAAAAGATGCATTGCAACCTCCGCCTCTGCTATAGCAGTGGCCTGTGCCTGGTTGTTTGGCATAAATGAAGTCTGAATAAATGCTGCAAACAGATCTCCACGATTTGCCACCAACCACCAGCCTAGACTTGAGCCCAGTGAAAGAGAATAACCATATATACGATCTGTATCAACCGCAAACTCCTTTGAGAAGACTTCAATCAATTCAGCTGCTTGCTCCGCTTGTATGTTAGTTGTTTGTCCAGTTCTTGTGCTTTGTGGCGCAAGAACAATAACGTCTTCACTAACAGGCGTATCCATCTCATTAAACCAGAACTGTAGCGTACCATCACAGATCAATTGCCCTCTTAAGTTATTTGCTTCTGGATAATACCCTTGTCCACTACCATTAAAATAAACTACTAGTGGGTATTTCTTTGAAGGGTCATAGTTATCTGGTAAGCGATAGTCATAGTTTAGAGGTAAACCTACTGATGGGTTTTCAAATACACCATGTATAAACTGATCAACTCCACGGTTAACGACTGCTGGGCCAGTTAATTTGAGTGCTTGGCTGCTAGCGCTTACAAGCACGTCGCCTTTTGCAGAGTAGATATCCTTTTTAATAGTCACTTCTGTAGGTTGATTTGGGTTTGCCATCATTCCACCATTTATAGAAACCTTTGTTCCCCCATTGAAGTTGGGCTCAACCATAACTACTAAATATTTGCCAGGTGAAGCAGGACGATCATTTTCAAGTAGAGAAGAAGGATCGGAAACAGTAAAAACATCTACTACAGTCTGGTCCTTCATAAAACTCGGATCTGCGAAATCACCGCTATCAAAGTATGGATTGAATGACGTATCACGCACTGCGAAGTCTTCTACTGTCAACTTAGAAACATCAACTTCCTCTGAAAATTCCAGAACTACTCCTGTAACTCTCTGACCCCACCAGCCCATGTCTGTTACGGCACGCACACTCTTCACTCCGCCTGAACCTTCATCTGTTTCAGCAAGAGCAGTTTGTGTAGAACCTACAACCATTAATAACGACAAAAACAAGGGTAATACCTTCCGACTTATCTTTTTCATGGTTAATTTCATTTTTATTAACCTCCCTTTCTTTTAAACCTATCAATTTAATTAAGGCATACAAATTGGAATTACAAAAAGATTAGTTTTTTTATGGCGGCCACCA